>NZ_WSJA01000006.1:0-12388 GCF_009763235.1 Bordetella sp. 15P40C-2 | reverse complement strand
GGCCGAGGCCCGTAAAAAGCGCGAGGAGGAAGAAAAAGCTCGTCTGGCCGCTGAAGCCGCCAAGGAGAAAGCGCGCTTGGAAGAAGCGCGCAAGCTGGCAGAGCTGAAGGAGAAACAACGCCTGGAACAAGAGCGCAAAGAGGCTGAAGCTGCCGCAGCGCGCAAGGCTGCGGCAGAGAAAGCGGCAGCCGAGAAGGCGGCTGCAGAAAAAGCCGCTGCCGAGAAAAAAGCGGCCGCTGAGAAGGCTGCGGCTGAAAAGGCAGCAGCGGAAAAAGCCGCCGCTGAGAAGAAGGCCGCGGCAGAAAAAGCGGAGAAAGCCGCCGCCGAGAAGAAGGCCGCAGCAGAGAAGGCCGCTGCGGAAAAAGCAGCGGCAGAGAAGAAGGCGGCCGCGGAAAAGGCCGCTGCCGAGAAGAAAGCGGCTGCGGAGAAGGCTGCCGCCGCCAAGAAGGCTGCCGCCGACAAGGCCTTGCGCGACGCCATGCGCGGCGACGTGCTGGGCGCGGCCGGGATTCCCGGCGGCACGGCCGACCGCAATCAACAAGGCGGCGGGCGCGATAGCGGTTATGGCGCCAAGGTCCGCAGTTGCGTTCGACCCGGCGTGGTGTTTGATCCGCCACCCCGTTCGGGCAGTGCGAACCCAACGGCGCAATACCGGGTACAGTTGAGTTCAGATGGAAAGGTTACAGGACTGAATCTGACGGGATCGTCGGGTAATGCTGTCTTCGACCGCGCGGTTGAAAACGGTATCCGTCGCTGCAACCCCTTCCCCAAACCGTCGGCCGGCGCGTACCCGTCCGTAATTGACGTTATATATCGCATGTATGACTGACAGGAGATTGATGATAATGACACCCGCCTACAGCCGCCCCGCGCGATCGGGGCTAGTGCGTGCGTACTGCATGCTTTTCACTCTGCTGACGGCCATCGCCCTGCTGGTTTGGCAGCCTGCTCATGCGCAACTGCGCGTTGATATCTCGGGTACCGGAGCCACCCAGTACCCGGTCGCGATCGCGGATTTCGCAGGCGATGATGAACAGGGCCGCGCGCTGGCCGATGTCATCCGCGCCGATTTGACGCGCACGGGTCAATTCCGCCTGATTAACGCGGCGGGCGCCGGATTGAACGTTGACTCGCAGGTGAACTACGACGACTGGCGCAACCGTGGCGCCGACTTCCTGGCCTACGGCAGCATCACGCGTGGTCCTGATGGTCGTTACGACGTGCGCTATCGCCTGGGCGACACGATTAAGAAAGGCCAGCTCGATGGCGTGGCGTTCTCCGGCACCGAAAAAGAACTGCGCCGTATCGCGCACCAGATCGCTGATCGGATCTATGAAAAGATCACGGGCGTGCGTGGTGTGTTCTCTACCCGTATCGCCTACGTGCTCAAGCGCGGCAATACGTATGAGCTGCAAGTCGCCGACGCCGATGGTCAGAACCCGCAAGTCGCGCTGCGTTCGCGCGAACCGGTGATCTCGCCGTCCTGGTCGCCCGATGGCAGCAAGCTCGCGTACGTGAGCTTTGAATCCGGCAAACCTGTCGTGTATGTCCATACGTTAGCTACCAGCGCTCGCGTACCGGTTGCGAACTTCAAAGGCAATAACAGCGCACCGGCCTGGTCGCCTGATGGCAGCAAGCTCGCCGTGGCCCTGACGCGCGATGGACTGTCGCAAATTTACATCGTTAGCGCCGACGGAAGCTCAAATGCGCGCCGTTTAACGCGTTCTCCGGGCATTGATACAGAACCGGTATTTACGCCGGATGGCCGCAGTATTATCTTTACGTCTGACCGCAGCGGTGGACCACAGATTTATCAAACAAGCCTAGACGGAGGCGACGCCCGTCGCCTGACATTTAACGGTAGTTACAACATATCACCCCGAATTTCCCCCGACGGATCCACGCTGCTGTACGTTTCCAGACGCGACGGTGCGTTTCGCATCGCCTCACTTGATCTTGCCACGGGCAACGAAACTCTTCTGACTGATGGTCGCGACGATCAGTCACCAAGCTTTGCACCCAACGGCAAACAAATCCTTTACGCCGCGGTCCAGAATGGCCGCAGTGTATTGGCCGGTGTATCCAGTGATGGTCGAGTGCGCCAAACGCTGTCCGTATTGAACGGCGAAATACGTGAACCCACGTGGGGACCTTTTACCCGCTAAAACGCGAATGACCCTTCTTTGCAAAGGAAACATCATGAAGATGCGCATTGCTAAAAGCTTTACCATCGCTGCTATGGCTGCCGCGTTGGCCGCTTGCAGCTCGGTTCCCCTGGATGACCAGTCGGCTGGCGCCGGCTCGTCGGGCTCCGGCATGGGCGGCTCGGCCTCTGGCGAGATCCTCGATCCGTTCAACCCCCAGAGCATCCTGGCGCAACAGCGCTCCGTGTATTTTGATTTCGACAGCTATTCGGTGCCTGAGCAGTACCGTGGCCTGGTGGAAACCCACGCCCGTTACCTCGCTTCGAACCCGCAACAGCGCGTCCAGATCCAAGGCAACACCGACGAACGCGGCGGTGCGGAATACAATCTGGCCTTGGGCCAACGCCGTGCCGACGCCGTGCGTCGCATGATGACGCTCTTGGGCGCCACCGACGCGCAGATCGAAACGATCAGCTTCGGTAAGGAAAAACCCCGTGCCACGGGTTCCTCCGAAGCCGATTTCGCGGAAAACCGCCGCGCTGATATCGAATATCAGCGTTAAGCGATTCGCGCATTAGCTCTGCCGCGCGTCGGGACGGTCCAAGCGGCCGTCCCGACGTTTTTGTTTTCTAACTCTGGAAATTTCTATGCGCGCTAATGTCCCGTCCTTGCGTATTCTGGTTGTCACCGCCGCCGTGCTTGCCGCGACGCTTACCGCGCCGGCACATGCTTTTTCCGACGATGAGGCCCGCCGAGCCATTCTGGATTTGCGCGAACAGCTCAAGCGACAGAGCGATTTGAACGCTCGCGCACGCCTGCAACTGGCTGACCAAATGCAAGCCATGCAACAAGAAATTACCCAATTGCGCGAGCAATTGGAGCTGGTGTCGCGTCAGCAGCCCAGTGGGGCGGCCGCGCAAGGCGCATCGAATCCGCAGGGCGTGACGGCAAACGATCCGAGCGAGCAGGCTGCCTACGACGGTGCCATCGATCAGTTCCGTCAAGGCGAATACAAAGAGGCTTCGGAATCGTTGGCCGCGTTTTTGGCGCTGTATCCCAACAGCCCGCTGGCGCCGACCGCCCGCTTTTACCTGGGCAGCAGCCGTTACGCGATCAAGGACTATAAAGGCGCTATTGAAGAGTTGACCCGCCTGGTTCAGCAGACCCCGAACGATCCGCGCGCGCCTGACGCGTTGCTGGTGATGGCGGGCAGCCAGATCGAGTTGAACAACCGCGCTGGCGCCAAGGCGTCGCTGGAGCGCATCGTCAAGACTTACCCGAATAGTCAGGCAGCCGAGACGGCAAAGAATCGTCTGCAGCTGCTGCAGTAAGCGTTGGCCCAGGCGGGGGCTTGATGCTTTCCCGCCCTCGCCGCCCGGCGCACTTTAGCGCCCGGCGACCGCCACCAAGATCCCGACTCCAATGACAATCAGCGCGATGCCCAAGAGCTCGCGCCGACTCGACGTATGGGCGAAGATGCGACGCGACAGTATTTGAGCAAACAGCACTTCGACGAGCCCCAAGGTTCTTACATTGGCGGCAGCGGTCAGGGCGAAGCCCAGAAACCATCCTTGCGAAGCACACGCTCCCAGCAAGCCACCCCAGATCGACGCGCGCCATGCCGCCATACAAGCAATCAACAGCGCGCGGTTAAAGAGCAGCATCCATACGATCAGGATCAGACTCTGTATGCCCAAGGACCACACCAGGGTCCAGGTGGATTGAAGAAAGAATCCGCCGCCATCCAAGACCAGTATCGCGCCGCGAAAGCCGATCGCCGACAAGGCGAAGAAAGCGCCCGAGACCAACCCGAACAAAGCGGGACGCAGGCTGCCTTTTCCGGTGGCCGAAGCGCCCTTGCTGGACATCAGCACCACGCCCAGCGTCGCCAACACAATCGCCAAAACCCCCGTCAGTGACAATGGGTCGCCCAGCACGGCGAAGCCGAATATGGCGACCTGAATCGGCTCGGTTTTGGTCCAGGCGGTCACCACCACAAACGACCGCTCGCGCATGGCCGCCAGCATCAACGCCGTGGCGGCAATTTGCGCCACCGCGCCGCCAATCACGAACGCAAGAAATTCGCCGTTGATACCGGGCAGCGGCCCGCCATCAATCGAATAGACCACAGCCAGAAACAGCAGCGCGAACGGAAAGCCGAACAGGAACCGAACCTGGGTGGCGCCCAGCGTGCCGAGCGTCTCAGTCAGACTGCGCTGAACGGCGTTACGCCCGGCCTGCGCGGCAGCGGCGGCCAACGTGGCGGGAATCCACAGCCACGTCCAATCCATCGCGGCGCCGCTCACGTGGCGCTGCCCGGTTGCAACGCGATGTCGGCCACGGGCGCGTCGGTCATGGTCGCAAGCTGTTGCGGGCTAAGCCGAAAGACCGCATGCGGATGGCCGGCAGCCGCCCATAGCACGTCGTATTGGAATAAATCCTGGTCCAGCAAGGTCACGGGCCGTGTGGCGTGACCGATGGGACACACCCCGCCGATGGCGAAGCCGGTTTTTTCGCGCACGAAACGAGCATCGGCTTTGCCCAGGTCGCCGACAATGGCGGCGACTTTGGTCTCATCGACGCGATTGACGCCGCTGGTCACGACCAAAACGGGCGCGCCATCGGAGAGTCGGCGAAAGATAATGGATTTAGCGATCTGACCGACCACGCATCCCAAGCCCTCCGCGGCCTGCGCCGAGGTGCGACCGCTTTGCGGCAAGATCACGATGGGATGCTCATGTCCCAGCGTCTCGAGAAGCTGGGCGATACGTTGAGCTGATTCGGGTAACGCTGCGAGAGACTCCGCTGACATGACAGGCAATTCCGATTGGTCGTACAAAGGGTCGTTCGTGGATCGATCAAGGAGTTCGAGTGTAGCAGCGACTGTGCGGGCCACGCAGCGCTAGAATCACAGGCTGTCGTTTCCTGATCCTTGACATGCGCGCCGAACCCAAGCTTTCCCTGCAAACCGCACACATTAACGATTACGCCATGACGTATGCCGAAGCCGGACAAGGCACGCCCTTGATTCTGGTGCATGGCTCGCTCTGTGACTGCCGGTATTGGAAGGCGCAACTCGGGGGTTTGGGAAAGCATTTCCGGGTGTTGGCCCCGAGTTTGCGTCATTATTGGCCACAGCAATGGGACGGTGGGACGTTCTCCATCGACCAACACGTGGATGATCTGCTCGAATTCATCGACATCGTGGGAGAAGGCGCCGCGCATGTGGTGGGTCACTCGCGCGGGGCACGCATCGCACTGGAGGCGGCATTGCGCGAGCCGCGTCGCGTACGCACATTGACCTTGGCCGACCCGGGCCGCCTGGCACCCGTGCCCACCTCGGACGAGCGCGGGGGGTTCAGGCAACGTGCATTGAAGTTGGTTGACGAAGGCCGGGTCGATGATGGCCTGGCGCTATTTGTCGATACCGTCTCGGGACAAGATACCTGGCGCCGCATGGTGCCGTGGTTTCAGGAGATGGTGCGGGACAACGCTTCGACCTTGCGCGCGCAGGCGTCGGAAATGTTAAAGCCCCTGCCCCGGGAACGCGTGGAAAAACTGGCCATGCCGTTGCTCTTGATCGGCGGTGCACTGAGCCCGGAACCGTATCCGGAAGTCGTACAGATGCTGTCGCAATGGCTGCCTTCGGCCCAAAAGGAAATCATCGCCGGTTCCTCGCATGGCATGAACCTGGGCAATCCTCGGGCCTTCAACAGCGCGATCGAACGGTTTTTGCTCTAGGCGTCGCGGCGAGCCTGCTCACAGGCTCAGCCACGGCATTACGCCTTGCCTTAGCTGTTGTCTTCTTTGACGCGATAAACCAGCACGGCGCAGGTTGCCAGCGACAAGACCTTGGCCGTCACGCTTCCCAAGAGGAGACGAGACAGACCGCTGCGGCCGTGACTGCCAATGAAGATCAGGTCGCAGCCATTGTCGATCGCGGCTTGCACCACGCCTTCGGCCACATTGAAATTCGATACGGCGCTCGATTCGGCCTTCACGCCCGCGGTATCGGCACGGTCCAAGACCTGCTTCAGATACTTTTCGGACTGCTCTGCCGCGGCCTGGTCGTAATCTTCGTCGGTGATGGCGTAAGCCGCAGCCATGCCGTCGAACCCGATCGTCGCGGAAAACGGCTGGGTGACGTGCAAAGCCACAACCTCTGCATCGATCGAACGCGCGAACGTGATACCCGCGTTGGCGGCCTGTGCCGACAGCGGCGAACCGTCGGTGGGAATCAGGATTTTCTTGAACATCTTGCCTGCTCCTGGTTGCATATTAGGAACAAGCATCCTACCGGAAAAACCCTGCGCCCACAGCGCGGGCGCAGGCGGTTTGTTAGAGGAAAATCAAAGAGATTTATTTCTTCGGTTTTTCTTCCTTGACGCGGTAGACCAATACCGCGCAAGTGGCGAGCGACAGGACTTTTGCCGTGACACTGCCCAGCAGCAACCGCGACAAGCCGCTGCGTCCGTGACTGCCGATAAAAATCAGATCGCAGCCATTCTCGCTGGCGGCCTGCACGATACCGTCGGCGACATTGAAATTGGACACGGCACGCGACTCGGCCTTGATGCCGGCTGTGTCGGCGCGCGCCATCACGTGCTTGAGATATTTCTCGGCCTGCTGCGCCGACGCCTTGTCGTAATCTTCGTCCGTGATGGCATAGGCGGCGGCCATGCCATCGAAGCCGATAGTCGCCGCAAAGGGCTGGGTCACGTGCAGTGCGACGACCTGTGCCTGAATAGACCGGGCAAAACAGATGCCCGCATTGGCAGCTTGCGCCGACAGCGGGGAGCCGTCGGTGGGGATCAGGATCTTTTTAAACATTTCCCGCCTCCTGTCTGCTAGATGGGAAATGCATGCTACCGGAAAAAACCGGCAGCAACAGTCAGGGCTTTCCGCAGTATCCCGCGCGATCAGGAGAGCTGCTGAGAGGCGACAAACAGGTTCGTGCAGCGCGTACCGGTGCGGCAATAGGCCAATACGGGAGCCGGCAAGGTCTGGAGCAGTTCAGCGAAACGCGCGACATCATCGGCGGTCATGGCGCTGCCGACCACGGGCTGATATTCGACGTGCAAGCCGGCCTCGCGGGCGGCCGCCGATACGTCGGCGGCGGTCGGCTGATCCGGGCCACCCTCGAAATCGGGACGGTTGATGATGACGCTCTTATAGCCGGCCGCGGCTACGGCGGGCATGTCGGCAGCCGAAAGCTGGGGTGCGACAGCGAATAGCTCGGTCAAGGGGCGAATCGGAAGGTCGGACATAACAGTTCCTCGAGATGAAATAGGACAATCAAAGCCGGTTCTAGACAATAGCCAGTATAGACTTGCGGCACCCCGCCATGCAGTTGCGTCATTGAGCCAGTACCCGTTTCAAAGTGGTCCAGATGGCGGGCATATCGACCATCGCGACGGAAAAGCGCAGCATGCTGGAGGTGGCCTGGGAAGGTGAAAACAGGGTGCCGGGCGCGAGTAGCAGACCATGTGGCGCGGCAAGCCGGGCCAGCGCCTCGGAGTCGCGGCCACAATCGGCCCAGACGAACATCCCGGCCTGCGGCAAGTGCGGGATCGTGAAGCCGAGCCGGCTGAGTTGATCAACGCATTGTTCACGCGCGGTATTGACCCGGGCGCGGACGCGCTCGATATGCTTGCGGTATTGCCCCTCGACCAGGATGCGGTGGACGACGCGTTCACCCAGCTCGGGGGTGGTCAGGCCGCCCAGCATTTTGAGATCCACCAAGTGACTGAGCACCGGTTCCGGCGCGGCGATGTAACCGACGCGAAGACTGGCGGCAAGCATCTTGGAAAAGCCACCGGCGAGAATGACGCGATTGAGCCGATCCAGCGCGGCAAGTTTGACGGCGCCGCCGGGGTGCAAGTCGCCATAGGTGTCATCCTCGACGACCCAGAAATCACGTCGCTCGGCGATACGCAAAATGTTGTGGGCCGCTCCGGCAGACAGCGTATGGCCGGTGGGATTGTGTACCGTCGGGTTGATGATGAACAGGCGCGGTTTATGCAGCGCGGCGAGCCTTTCGAGTTCGGCTAGATCCGGCCCGTCGGGTCCGCGCGGCACACCAAAGATGCGTGCGCCGAAGGCCGCCAGCCGGCCAAAGATGAGGAACCAGGCCGGATCCTCGACCAGCACCGCATCTCCGGGTTGAACCAGATGGCGGGCAATCAGATCCAGGCCATGCGTGACGCCGTTAGTGGTCACCAGATGCCGGTCGGGGTGCGCGGGTATGCCCTCGGCCTGTAACTGCGATGCCAGTTGTTGGCGCAGCGGCGCGTAGCCTTGCGGCGAGCCATAGGCCATGAACTGACCGCGTACCGAGCGTCCCACGGCGCGCACCGCGGCCGAGACCATATCGGGATTCATCCAGTCTGCCGGCAAGAGCCCCGCCCCACCCTGCATGGATGACTGCGTGGGTTCGCGAAACATATTGCGCACGAGCCATGTGACATCGATGCCCGACGGAGGAAGGGCTTGCGCTTTACCGGCCTGTTCCGCCACCAGCAGATCACGACGGGCCGCGACGAAAAATCCCGCCCCTCGGCGTGACTGCACCAGACCGCGGGCAACTAGCCGGTCGTAGGCTTCCACAACGGTAAAGCGGCTGACACCCGCCTCTTGCGCCATGACCCGTATCGAGGGCAGACGCGTGCCCGGGCGTAGCCCCTGGTCATCAATCCGCCGCGCAAGGTTATCGGCCAACTGAGCGACCAGCGTCGCGTCGCCCTGCCGCACGGGCTGCCAGGAGATGGAAGTTTGGAGGTTGGCTGTCATGGTGTTTTGACCGGGCCAGTGCAGAGAACGTTCTGTAAAAGTGTACCGGTACTGTACTGCAGGGTTTACGTAGAGTGAGCGAATTCCCGGTCGTTTGCAATCCCTACCCCTCAGGAGTCTGAGCCATGTTGTCCCGATCCGCCCCTTGTCCCGCCCCCACGTTGTCGCCGCCCACTGCCTGGCAAGGCTACGGCTATGGACTGTTGGGCGTGCTGATTTTTTCGCTCACGCTGCCTATGACGCGCGTGGCGGTCACCGAGATGTCGCCATGGCTGATCAGTCTGGGGCGGGCGTGGCTGGCGGCGGTGCCGGCAGTATCGATACTGGTGCTCACGCGCAGCCGCCGGCCCACGCGCGAGGAATGGCCGGCTGTCATTCTCGCCGCGCTCGGTGTCGTGATCGGATGGCCGTTGACTTCGACCTTCGCGCTGACTACGGTGTCTTCGTCACACGGGGCAGTGTTCAATGGATTGCTACCCCTGTGCACTGCGATGTTCGCGGCGTGGCGCAGCGGCGAACGGCCACCCCGCGCGTTCTGGGCCTGGGCGGGGGCCGGAGCTGTGCTGGTGATGGTTTATGGATTGCAACAAGGCGCCGGCCGGTTTCAGGCGGGCGATGTGTGGCTACTGGTGGCGGTGGTGCTTGGCGGCATGGGGTATGCCGAAGGCGCGCGCGCCGCGCGCACGCTGGGCGGCGCGCGTACGATTTGCTGGGCGTTGGCGATCAGCGCGCCAGTTTTGACGGTGCCTGTGATGCTGCTGCTGCGCGATGCGGCTGCCACGACGGGCTGGCCGGGAATGCCGGTGATGGGGGCATTCGCGTATCTAGCGTTTGGCTCCATGTTTCTGGGCTTTTTCGCCTGGTATCGCGGCCTGGCGATCGGCGGCATCGCCCGCGTGGGGCAGGTTCAATTGCTGCAACCGTTTTTGACCGTGCTGGCCGCGGCAACCTTATTTCACGAGTCCGTAGAGCCCTCGGCGTTTGTGTTTGCGGCGGCGGTCATCCTGGTCATTGCGGGTGGACGGCGTGCGATGTTGAACTCTGCGCGGTAGAACGTGTCGATAATCAGGTGGAGCGCGTTGTAATCGGTCGGTCCGATGCGCCCCACCGTCGCCGTGACCGCGGGGGAATCCGGTATCCCTGCGCCCTACTCCGTCCCATTCACTCCGCAAACACTGCCGCCCATGTTCCTGCCGCGTTTATTGACTTTTCGACGCCTGATTGTCGGCAGTGTGCTGGCGGCGGCGAGCGTCGTCGGTTGTACGCAGCTCGATGCTTGGCAGCGGCAGGCCATTTTCTCTGTCGAGTCCGAGTCCCAGCGCTGGTGGAGCGAGCCGCCGGCCGGCACGGAGTCGTTCGAACTGGAGATTGCCAAGGGCGAGCGCGTACACGCCTGGTATTGGCAGCATCCCAACCCGGAGGCGCCGACCGTGCTGTATCTGCATGGCGCGCGCTGGAATCTGAATGGCAGCGCCTTTCGCATGTCCGGCTGGACGCGCATGGGCTATTCCGTGCTCGCCATCGACTATCGCGGTTTTGGTCAATCGACGCCCCGCTTGCCTTCAGAGGAGTCTGCGGTCGAGGACGCTGCGGCGGCACTACGTGAGCTTGCCCGCCGGCAACCCGATCCGTCCAGACGCTTTGTTTACGGCCATAGCCTGGGTGGGGCGATCGCGATCAATCTGGCCGCGCGACCCGACATGCCTGAGTTTGCGGGCCTGATTGTGGAATCGAGTTTTACCAGCGTGGCCGCCATGCTGCGCACATTGAGATGGGGCAAGCTTCCCGGTGCGAGCCTGCTGGTGACGCAGCCGTTTGCCTCGGTGGAAAAGTTGGCGACCCTAAGCACCCCGATGCTGTTTTTGCATGGCACGGCCGACCGGGTCGTGCCACACACCATGAGCGATGAGCTCTTCGCAGCGGCGGTCAAGGTGCCGGAAAATCTGAAACGCGTCGTCAAAATCGAAGGCGCTTCGCATTCGGGTGCGATTCGCAGTGGCGAGGTCTACGAGAGCGCCGTCCGGGACTTTATTCGGGATGCGGCTCGTGCCTATGCGAATGCTGCTGCCGATCATCGGCCGGCATCCCCAGCGGGATAGGCACAGTCAGGGCAGTCTCGCGTTCAGTGTGCGTCTGAATCAGTCGAAGCATCCGCCTGCCGCCAACGGCTGGTTGAACCCAGATGGATGTCGAAAAGGTCCAATGCCCGGCCCACGCTTTGCGTGACCGTCTGGTCCAGGGTTTGATGTCCGTGATAAAACGCGGGCACGGGCGGCATGATGATGGCGCCGTTGCGCGTGGCCTGGGCCATCAGATCGATATGGCCGGCATGCAGCGGCGTTTCGCGCAACAGCAGCACCACGCGGCGTCGCTCTTTCAGACAGACGTCGGCGGCCCGTGTGACCAGCTCATCGTTGTAGCAATTGGCGATGCCGCTCAGCGTCTTGATCGAGCACGGCGCCACCAGCATGCCGGACGTGATGAAAGAGCCCGACGAAATGGCCGCACCGATGTCTTTATGGCTGTAGACCTCGTCCGCCAATTCGCGGACGGCTTCCAGCCGGTAGTCGGTTTCCTCGGCAATCGTGCGCGCGCCGGAGGACGTCACAATCAGATGAGTGCGGACGTCACTGACGGGCTGCAGGAGTTCGAGCGCTCGAATGCCGTAGATGGCGCCCGATGCGCCGGTGATGGCGATGATCAGATTTTTCATGAAAAACAGCCTGTCGCTGCAGCAGCTATGACGTTCACAGCATTCCTTTCTTCGATATCGGCAGGCCGACCGCCATAGTACTGCACCACGTGCAACAGATTGGTGGCCGCTGTCTCGCTGGCATCAGCTGACGCGTTGTGGCCCAGACAATGAGCGAGCTGCCCTAACTGCGCCAACTCTACCAGCTCGGCTGCGATTTCCACGCTTTGCACCTTGGCACGCAAAGCATCGGTGTGATCATTGGGTGCGGGCGCAGGGCCGGTTTTCAAACGACGCCTGACGGCACGCAAGGGCAGCACGATCTCGCGGTGCCACTGCCTGATTTGAATGGCGGCTTCTTCGATATCTTGCGGCCGCATTGACCGTGCCAACCGGACACCCATCCAAGCGGCGAACAATAAGACATTGACGTCTAGCTGGACACGCTCCTGCAGGGTCAGACAAGCCTCCGACACGCCTTCACATCCATACAGCGCGATGGCATCCGAGGGTAAATCAAGCGGGATATCAGGCACCCGGCCTCTCCACGTGACGTTTATCTGCAAATGTAATGAAGACACGGCATGGGCCGCGGGCATGAATCCGCCGATCCGGAAAATGCATCGTGTCGCATTCGTTCAAACACCACCAGACATCTCTGGGCTCTACATCATAAACGGGGGACGACCAGCATTCATTAGACTTGTTTTTGCGAAGAACCTGTCTAAAGGAAACAATGCTGATGTCCCCAATCGATTCTATC
>NZ_WSJA01000047.1:0-3609 GCF_009763235.1 Bordetella sp. 15P40C-2 | reverse complement strand
TCCAGCAACCGGCGAACCGGCAGACGGCCACAAACCTTTATAAGCACCGGCGGATCGTATGAAGTTGATGGCTCGGAATTCCCTTTTCGGCATCCTGCTGCGCTCGCGCTGGTGGGCGAGTCTGTTGGTGGCTGCCGCGCTGGTGTTCATTGGCATCGCGGTAACGCCCCCCGCGTATGCGCTATTTCCCCTCTTTGGCGCGGTGCCTTTTTTGGTGATCGCCGCGATCGCGGCATGGAAACAGCGCAATCGCCCCTCCGCCGCGCGCGTTGAACGGACCACGCAAACGCTGGCCGCGCTGTCCTGGTCTGAATTCGCCACTCGTTTACAAACGGCGCTGAAAGCGGATGGCTGTCAGGTCCAACCCATCACAGGCGGCGCGGCGGACTTTGACCTCGCCCGGCCGGGCGCCGGGCGCGCCGTGCTATCCGCTCGTCGTTGGAAGGCGGCCCATACCGGGGTCGAACCTCTGCAACGCTTGCAATCCGCGCGCACCGCGGCAGGAGCCACCGAGGCGGTTTATGTCACGCTCGGTGAACTGTCGCCAGCGGCACGCGCGTACGCCGAAGCGAACAAAATCGCTGTCATGGACGCCGAATCCCTGGCCCAGTTGTTCAGACGTCAGCCGTTATAAGCAAGTTGCAGATGCCATCTGCCCGGGCGTAACCCGCACGGTATTACGCTACGGCCTTCTTCTCGGTTTCTAGCTCTGTCGCCATCGCGCCACCAGGCACGCAACGCTCTGGTGACGTCTCTTTGCGATTTTTAGTCAAAACGAAAACAAACAAACTTACGGCTATCCGTTCTTTTTTCGCTTTTGTTGTTTTAAACTACTAATATGATCCTGAACCCTCGTCAAAGCGCACTTGTGGAAATGGTCCGATCCCAGGGATCGGCCAGTATCGAGTCCTTGGCTCGCCACTTCGATGTCACGTTGCAGACCGTGCGACGCGACGTCAATTTGCTTGCCGACGCAGGATTGCTATCGCGTTTTCATGGCGGAGTACGGATCGAATCCTCGACAATCGAGAACATCGCCTACCGCAAGCGCCAAGGTCTGCATGCCGAAGCCAAGCAGCGCATTGCCCAAGCCGTCGCCGACGCGGTTCCTGATGGCTGCTCTCTCATTCTCAATATTGGTACGACCACTGAAGCCATCGCGCGTGCGTTGATGCGCCACCGAGGGCTGCGCGTGATTACCAATAATCTGCATGTCGCGGACATTTTGGCCGACAACCCTGATTGCGAGGTGATCCTGGCCGGTGGCGTCGTGCGTTCGCGCGATCGCGGCATTGTCGGGGAAGCGACGATCGACTTTATCCGCCAATTCAAAGTCGACATCGGACTGATCGGTATTTCCGGCATCGAGACCGACGGCACCTTGCGCGATTACGATTTCCGCGAGGTGCGCGTCGCGCGCTGCATCATCGAACAATCGCGCGAGGTCTGGCTGGCCGCCGACAGCAGTAAATTCGAGCGCCAGGCGATGGTGGAACTCGCGCATATCTCGCAAATCAACCGCTTTTTTACCGACGCGCAGCCGCCGGCGCCCCTGGCACAAGCCTTGCAAGATGCAGGCGTGCGATGTGTGGTGGCCGAGCCCGCGGTGACGCCGGATGCTGACGACACGAGGCTGGAACCGCAAGCTGCGCACCAATCCGCGGCGGAATTTAACCCTTTCTCGCGACCGTAATCGGGCTGACAGAATTATCCAGCCGATACGTCGAGGGATTTTTACCCCACTTGCCATGACCTCAACTTCTACCGCCTCAGCGATCCCAACCCGCAGCGCGCTGCTCAACACGCTAAACGACAACACGACCTGGGATGTGATCGTGATCGGTGGCGGTGCCACCGGCTTGGGAACGGCGGTAGATGCGGCCGCTCGCGGCTATCGTACGCTGCTTGTGGAGGGCGAGGATTTCGCGAAAGGCACATCGAGTAAAGCCACCAAGCTCGTCCATGGTGGCGTGCGGTATCTGGCCCAAGGCAATATCAGTCTGGTGCGCGAGGCTCTGCACGAGCGTGGCGTGCTCAATCGCAACGCCCCGCATCTGGTGTGGCCGCTGGGGTTTGTGGTGCCGGCTTATGGCATGTTCGATCAGCCCTTCTATGGCGTGGGTCTGAAGATGTATGACATGCTGGCCGGCAAGCTGAACTTGTCGCCCAGCCGCTGGCTGTCTAAACGTGAAACGCTGGCCGAGGCCAGCACCGTGGCACCGTCGGTCGGCGGACGCAATCTGCGTGGCGGGATCTTGTACTACGACGGCCAGTTCGACGATGCGCGGCTGGCGGTGGCCTTGATGCGCACTTTGTTCGACCTGGGTGGCACGGCGATCAACTACGCGCGCGTCACGGGCCTACTGCGCGGCACCACCATGCACAATGGCAAAGACGCGATCGAAGGCGTGGTCATGCAGGACGTGCTGAGCGGCGCCGAAATCCCCGTGCGGGGTCGCTGCGTGGTCAATGCCACGGGGGTATGGGTCGACAGCGTACGACGCATGGAGGATGCGCAAGCACCCACCATGGTGGCGCCGAGTCAAGGCGTGCACCTGACCTTGCCACGCGAATTCCTGCCGGGCGACAAGGCCATCCTGATTCCAAAGACCGATGACGGACGCGTGCTGTTTGTCGTGCCATGGAATGGACATACCATCGTCGGCACCACCGACACACCGCGCGATGACCTCCCGATGGACCCACGCGCGGGCGACGCCGAAATCGACTTTATTCTGAAAACCGCTGGCCGTTATCTCAGCCGCAGACCGACGCGTGCCGATGTGACCAGCGTCTGGGCGGGGTTACGCCCGCTCGTGAAAGCAACGGGCGCCGCGTCCACGAAATCGCTATCGCGCGAGCATACGATTCTGGTGTCGCAACATGGCCTGGTTACGGTAACCGGCGGCAAGTGGACCACTTATCGCAAGATGGCTCAGGACGTGATCGACACGGCCATCCAGAACCAGCTACTGCCACAGGCGCATTGCCGCACGGCGGATCTGGCATTGCATGGCGCACCCAAAGACGCTGCCAAAAGCGCGATCGCGCACGGCACGCCAGATAGTTACTACGGCACGGACCTGGAGACCTTGCGTGCCCTACCCGGCTTGGATCATGTGCTGGTCAAAGCCAGTTGCCTGACAGAAGCGCACGTGCGGTACGCTGCACGACATGAACTGGCCCACAGCGTCGAGGATGTGCTGGCACGGCGTAATCGGGCGCTGTTTCTCGATAGCGAGGCGGCGATACTTGCCGCCCCGGAGGTAGCGCGCATCCTTGGGGAGGAACTTAGCCTCGGTGCGGAGTGGCAACGAGCCACGCTCGCTGATTTCGAGAAGACGGCTGCGCATTACCGGCTCGCCTGAGTCCAGGGGCTTTAATTAGGACGAGGCGCGGCCTCGGCCTCGCGAGGAGCCGCGGCCGGGAGTTGGGCGAAAAATGCTTCGGGATTCTCCAAGATCGTGGCGGCATAAGCGAAAAGCTGCTGATAGAACCCCTCGGGAGGGTCTGTCAGTAATTTCGTGTTTAGGGCATAACATACCGCCAAGGAGTATGTATGCCACGCAAACCCAAGACCCCGCTGGCCGAGTTGCCGAGCATTCCCGC
>NZ_WSJA01000046.1:0-1188 GCF_009763235.1 Bordetella sp. 15P40C-2 | reverse complement strand
GCTCAGGTGATAATTGAGGAAATCACCATGAGTTTGAAGATGGAAGACGACATCAAGCGTTGGACAGCCAAGCGCAAAAGTGCGTTGGTGCTGGACATCATCCAGGGCAAGACAACGGTGGCTGAAGCCAGTCGCGCCTATGACCTTTCGCCCTCAGAAGTCGAGAAGTGGATCGATGATGCCAAACGCGGCATGGAGAACGCCCTGCGGGCTAATCCGCTCGATGTCAAAGAGCAGTACGAGCGCCAGATCAAGGACTTGCAAGAGGCCTACGGCGAGGCGATGCTGGAGCTACGCGCCAGAAAAAAATTGCAGTCCCTGTTGGGCGAGGACGAGAAGTGATCGAGACGATCCGTCAGGGACTGAAAGAAGATGGCTTCATCGTCTCGATCTCCAAGCTGTGTCAATGGTTCGATATTCCCCGGCGCACGGTGTACTACAGACCGACGAAAGCGGCACCAAAGATCGATCCCAAGCTTGCCGAGCCGATCAAGGCGATGATCGAAGAGTCGCCATCGTTTGGCTATCGAACCGTGGCTCATCTGCTGGGATTGAACAAGAACACGGTGCAGCGGATCTTCCAGCTCAAGGGCTGGCAGGTCAAGAAACGACCCATCGGCTTTAGGCCTCGCATTCAGGCACTGCCATCAGTGGCTACCGCACCGAATGAGCGCTGGTCGACCGATCTGTGTCGGATCTGGGCCGGGCGTGATGGCTGGGCCACGCTGGCGCTGGTGATCGATTGCCATACCCGAGAGCTCTTGGGCTGGCACCTGTCTCGCAGCGGCAAGGCCAGCACGGCTGCCAGTGCGCTGGAGCATGCCTTGATTGCCCGCTTCGGTACCTTGGGGCGAGTGCCACAGGCGTTCCTGCTGAGGTCGGACAATGGCCTCGTTTTTACGTCTCGCAGCTACACAGCGCTGGTGCGCAGCTACGGGTTGCGCCAGGAGTTCATCACGCCGCACTGCCCGCAGCAGAATGGTATGGTCGAGCGAGTCATCAGAACGCTTAAAGAGCAATGTGCCCACCGGCACCGCTTCGAGACGATGCAGCATGCCAGCCGTGTCATCGGCGACTGGATAGGCTTCTACAACCATCGGCGCCCACACCAAGCCCTGGACATGAAAACCCCGGCTGAAGCATTCGCATTAGCCGCTTGAGCTGAGCAGGAACCGCTGGGTCATTACA
>NZ_WSJA01000045.1:0-26839 GCF_009763235.1 Bordetella sp. 15P40C-2 | reverse complement strand
TGGATGATGTCCAGCACCAACGCACTTTTGCGCTTGGCTGTCCAACGCTTGATGTCGTCTTCCATCTTCAAACTCATGGTGATTTCCTCAATTATCACCTGAGCGGAAAATCAGTGGGTCATTACAAGTGCGTCCTTGAGCCGCTTGGTGATGGCCTCATCGGCACGGCTCGGCTTGGTATTCCCGCTGGGATGATTGTGCGAGAGGATCACCGCCGCCGCATTGAGCCGTAGCGCCTCCTTGACCACTTCGCGCGGATATACCGATGCACTGTCGATGGTGCCGTGGAACATCTCCCGGTACTCGATCAGCCGGTGGCGCGTATCCAGAAACAGCACCGCAAAGACTTCATGCTCGAAGCCTGCCAGCTTGTTGCGCAGGTACTCCTTGACCAGCGCCGGCGAAGTGAACTCAGCACCACGCTGCATCTTCAGCTCGATGGCCTGGCGTGCCGCTTCGAGAATTTGATCCACCGATGCCGGCATGTAGCGCCCTTGGGCGTCACGCACCAGCAAAGCGTCTTCGAACGAGGAAAAGGACAGTTGCGACATGATCGTGCTCCGGTTTCTCGGGCGGAATTGCCCGGAACCGTGGCCAGCACGGCGCAGCGCAAGCAGTCAGGGATCGAAGACGGCCGACAGGCCGCAAGCGTGCGAGCACGCGTAGTCATTGACGGCGAGAACGCCGTGATACGGTGAAGGGAACAGCAAGACCGCCTACACCCCACTCAGCCACACCCGCTCTTGGCAAGTGCGCAGCACGCGCAGGCCCGGATCAACGATCCAGGCCAGAGGCGTCAGGGATCAGCACCGAATGGCTGTGATTCGGCACGAAGCACGGGGCGCAGCCCGCGAGCCCGACGGTGGGACGCCAGGACGCACGACTATTGCCTGTCGTCTCTGAGAGACAGCATTCCGCGAGATTCGAGTAGACGCCGCGTGTTCTCCAGCTCTTTTTGCAGCAACTCTGCATCCGGCAGCACGGTGCGATAGTTCGCCGCCATCACCTTGGTCGGCAAGCCATCCAACGCATACCGCGCCAGGGCATGGCCCTTGTCAGCACACAGGATCAGACCCACCGGCGGGTTCTCATCCGGGTAGGCCCAATGCTCCTTGGCATAGTTGCAGTACATATGCATCTGCCCCACATCGGCATGCGTCAGGCTGCCCAGCTTCAGGTCGATGATGACCAGGCAGCGCAGCTTGCGATGGAAGAACAGCAGATCGACCCGATACCAGGTCTGGTCAATGCGTAATCGGCGCTGCCGCCCGACGAATGTGAAGCCTTCGCCCAGTTCCAGCAGGAAGTCTTCCAGCCGCTGGATCAAGGCCGCTTCCAGGTCAGATTCTGAATACTCGTCCTTGAGGCCGAGGAACTCCAGCACATACGGGTCTTTGATGGCGTCATTGGGCGTGACGGCATCCTCGGGCTTGGCCGCTGTCCCCTTGGCCAGCATCGCCGCCTTGTCCTTGGACAAGGCTGTGCGCTCGTAGAACTGGCTCCCGATCTACCGGTCGAGCTGGCGCACGCTCCAGCCACCGCGCAGCGCCTCGGCCTCGTAGAACTGGCGGGCATGGTCATCCTTGACCGACAGCAGCCGAACATAGGCCGACCACGGCAGAGTGAAGACTTGGGCCAGTTCGGAGAGGTCGAATTTCCGAGACACTGTCTCGGAATTCTCTATGGGCAGTCCTTCACCAGATTTCCGAGACAGTGTCTCGGAAATTGCTTCAAGGGGGTAAGCGGCAAAGAAGCGCCGCATGTTTTCCAGGTTGTCCGGGCTGAACCCGCGCCCGAATCGTGCAGTCAGGTCGGCGGACAGCCGCGCCATCAACTGCTCACCGTAACCGGCCCGTCGCCTGCCTTTCTGCTCGGCCTCGACGATCCGGTGGCCAATCTCCCAATAGCTGGCCGTCATCAGCGCATTGACACTGCGCGCCGTTGCCTGCCGCGCAGCATCCAGTAACTCCACAATGCCGCCGTGGATGCCGGCATAGCCAGTCGGTAAGGCGGCGCGCTTCCCCGCTGCCGTAGGCGTCTTCCTTGTCATGCTGTCGCCTCCATAGAACGGGATGCCCCAGTAATGGCCAGCCGCCGATTCGCCACCAGTTCGGCCGCATCCCGCACCGGCTTATCCTCGGTATGAACATAGTGCATAAACATCGCCACGGTCTTGTGGCCTGTGAGCCTCATGCCCACCTTGGTCGGCACGCCCGAATTGGCAATATCGGTCGTCGCACGGTGGCGGATGCCGTGCGTACCGACGTGCGGGACACCGGCAGCCTTGAGCACGCGCGTCCAGCCACCGTAGTGTTCGCCGTGAGTCATGTGCCGGGCCGGGTCATTGGGTGACGGCAGGACGTAGGGGCAGCCCTCCCGGCGCGGCGCAGTGGACAGCAACCGATAGGCTTCCTCGCTCATGGGCTTGGAAATGCCACCCGTCTTGCTGTCGGGCCAGACGACCCGCCGATTCTCCAGATCAACCCAGCCCCATTCGAGTGGGCAGATTTCAGAGCGGCGGGCAGCGAACTCGAATTGCAGGCGAATCGCCAGCGGAATGACGTAGTTCTCTAGTCCCTCGGTCTCCAGATGCTCCAGGTGACGGAAGATCCGTACCAACTCGTCGTCCACGATAAGCCGGGTTTCCTTGCCGGGCGGGTACATCGGGACGTGGCGGCACGGATTCGTGCCGTCCGGGCGCAGCCCCCACACCTCGGCCAGGTTGAACATCTTGCGCAGCACGCCGAAGGTACGGTTGGCCTCGGCCTGCTTGTAGGCCAGCTTCTTCATCAACGCAGCCACGTCCGGGCGCTTTACGTCCTGCACCTTCGTCCGGCCCATGATCGGGATGATGCAATGGTCGATGACGCCCTGATAGCCGCGCTGCGTGCTGGGCTTGTTGCGCTGCTTCGAGTAGTCCTCCATGAAGGTGTGGCAAAACTCCTTCATCGTCGGTGCCTTGCGGGCGGCATTCTTGGCTGCGCTGGGGTCGCCGCCCTTGCGCACCTCGGCCAGCCATTCCTGCGCCATTGTGCGTGCCTGATCGACCGTCAGTTCCCCGTACTGGCCCAGGGCAGGCTTGCGGCGCTCGCCGGCGTTCGTGCGGTACTGGAGCATGAACACCTTGCGGCCCGCCGGGGTGATCTTGCACAGGAAGCCGGGCACCAAGGTGTCCCGCAGTTCGACGGCCTTGTCTTGGGGGTGTGCCGCATCGACTGCGGACTTGGTGAGCTTGATCTTCGCCATGATGACTCCTAGGAAAGCCCGGTTTACAAGAGCCGCATGGGAGCCACGCGAGGGGAAGCCGGGTCAAGTTTCGGAAAGCACCGGCATATGTTGAACTCGCCTAAGTGATTGATAAACCTGCTGTATCGAGCCTTGGCGTAGTCCAGCGAAATGCGATGCTGGAGTCATCGTGAAACAAAAAAACTGCGGCGCAAACAAAATCAGCGGGTTTTTAGCGTCGGGACTTGCACAAGCCTAAAAACTCGTGCATAATCTCGTTTCTCTAGCAGTTCCCCGATAGCTCAGTCGGTAGAGCGACGGACTGTTAATCCGCAGGTCGCTGGTTCGAGCCCAGCTCGGGGAGCCAACCAACGCTAGAGATCAGTACCGACACAGCAACCTCGCCACCTTTTGGGTGGCGTTTTGCTTTTCCGGCTCGGTTTTTTTTCGTTAGTGCTTGTGCGATGACGGCGGGCGTCATTGCGTAGGTTAACGCTGTACTGATATTTGGGGCTTTAGTCTCGCCCCTGCATCGGGTACCATTCCCAATATGAACGCGGCTTTAGGATTCGCCTCTGCTATCGCTTCTCTGCGTCGCGCCGGTTTTCGGCGCACGGCGAGCGCGCGCCCGTTCATTTCGGCCCCCGACGCCGACGCAGACTCCTAAGCCCGGCGGCCACCTAGAGCTCCCTCATTCTGGAGCGTGCTGCCGGGCCAAACCACACACCCCTTTTATGGTTTGACTAGGAGTATTACATGTCTGCATCTCACACTGAACGTATTTTTTCCGAACTGGACCGTGTCCGCATCGAGCGCCTCGCGGCGCGTTTCCCTACTCCCGACGGACTGCCGCACGCTGTGCTGGAAGGCTTTGACGAGGGCGACTTCCTGATGCCCAGCGATATTCCCAGCGATGTGGTGACCGTAAACTCGCGCCTGCTCGTGCGGGATCAGGATGGCGCCGAGCGCGAGATCACGATCTGCTACCCCAGCGAGGCCGATGCCCCGAAGGGCTTTATCTCCGTGCTATCGCCGGTGGGCGGTCATTTGCTCGGCCATCGTGTGGGCGCGACCGTGTCTTGGGTGGATGCCAGTGGCACGCCGGCAACTCTGCATATCGAAGCGTTGCTGTTTCAACCCGAGGCCAGCGGCGAACTGGCGCTCTGAACCCTCACGCCGACGCGCGGGCGCGTGGGACGTCAGCGACAGCAAACGTTCCACACTCCAGCCCGCGCCGCAAAGCAACATTCTGGTGTGCAGATCTTCAAATTGACGCCGTTCGATAGACCTGCCCAAATCCATCAGGCGCTTTCCTTGTAGCTGAACATGGTGCAACGGGTAATGCTGCCCCAACGAGCGCCACAGTTGCAGGGCTCCAGGCGATTGGCGAGCACTGCTGAGCAAGCACAGTCCTGCATCCAGCGCCTCGAGGTAGATGCGTTTAGCCAGCCCCATGCGCTGGTACGCTTCGCGATAGCGTGAATGAGGCAAACGCACGTGTTGATCCAGCCGGCGATCTAAACCGACCACGCGATTAAAACTTGTGGTTCCCGCCAGCCATCGACGTTCGGGGTCCTCTATATAGATAAAGGTTTCTTTATTCGCTGTGCGTCGGTAGCGGGGCAGTGGGATATTGCCCAGCTTCGGCAGAAAGATCGTTCCGTCCACTGCCGCGTCACGCAGGCAAGCGGGGTATAGCGCATCAAGCTCGGCGTCGAGCCGTTCGTCAATATGGTCTACATCGATTCTCACGGCGTCATCCCTCGTCGTGAACATGTGCGACATTCAGCCAATGTCCGCTGCGCAAACCCTGGGGGCGCTGGCTGGCTTGCACGCATGCGCTGCTCTCCCACGCGTGTTCCGGCACGTTCAGGCCGGCATAAACACCATATCCCTCTCCCGCGCGAATCTCGGCTTCGCTGTACAGGCTTTCGCCAGCGCTGATAGCGCCCGCGGCGGTCATCCCTTCCATTGCCTTGATGCCCCAGCCCGCGAACAGGTGCCCGCCGCAATCCAGGATGCCATTGCACTCGATGCCCTGACGCGTGAGGATATCGCCCTGGCTGGTAATGTCGGTGCCTGCCCGAATGCCTTTTTCGCTGTGCAGCGACTGCACATTAATGGACTGACCGACTTGAGCGCCGCCGTGTAGCCTTACCGCGCCGGACGATGCGAGATCCCAACCTGCCCGGAGCTCTTCGCAATCGATATCGCCTTGTACCAGCACGTTCCATGCGGCGTGCACGCGGCCCCTCACATTTAACGACTCGCCGCAGGTGAGCGCCCCAGCGCAATGCACATCATCACCCGCTTGCAAGCTGCCTTCCACCCGGATGCCGCCTCCAGCACGAATGCCGCGGCCCACGCGCAGGTTGCCGGTCACCTCGATCGTGCCACGCACCTCGATGGCTCCGGCAAAGACAAAATCGTGCGCGTCCAGATGGTCGAGCCGCAACACGGCGTCGGTGGGGCCGAACTGATCGAGCAGCCAGCAAGCGTCCTTGCCGCGCCCGTCGGCCACCAGTGCGTCCAAGATTTGTTGATAGGTGCCATGTGGCGGCGCGTGCCGCAGATACCAGCGATAGCCGTCGGCGCAGGGCTGTTTGAGCTTAATGAAATCCTTGGTGATGTCCATGCGAGTCCTAGTCGGCCGGCCCTTTAGAAAAAAGGCGGACCATTTGGTGTGCTCGTGCGCCGGCCTGTAACCGAAAGGGCAGGTCAGTAGCGTGGGGAAGGTCGAAGGCTGCTGTAATCAGCCGCCGAGCAGGCACCGAATCGCGCGGGAGAAGCCCGACGACCGAGGATGTGCGCAAAAAAGGGGAGGGAGGGTCGCCGGGCTAGCCAAGTGCGGCGAAGGCCGCGGCTGGACCGGCGCAAGTGGCGCGCGGCCGACGGACACGCCAAGTCGCCCACCCAAAGTGGGTCGCACGGGAAATGGTGCGCAAAGAGACCTGGCGGATGTTCATGGGCAGGCATTGTAGGCCGGGCCGGCTCGGTTTGTACACCCTTGTGTCGCGTCAGGGTCGCGACGGAAGGTGGGTAGTGGACGGCTTTGCCCTCATGTTTTGGCTTCATAATAGGCCGATGAAACCCTTGTCTGCGACCGCCCTGTCGTCTAAGCCGGCCAGCCCATCTCGATCTGGTCCCGCAAATCGCGACCATCGCATTCCTGTCACGGTGCTTACCGGCTTTCTCGGCAGCGGCAAAACAACGTTGCTGAATCGACTGGTGCGCGAGCCAGCCTTTACCGATGCCGCCGTGATCGTCAATGAATTGGGCGAAATCGGCGTGGATCATCATTTATTGCGTCATGCGGACGGCCGCATCGCGTTGGTGGAAGGGGGGTGCATCTGTTGCAGCGTCAGCGGCGACCTCGTCAATACGTTGCGCGATCTCTTTATGCTGGCTTTGCGTAAGCAGATCCCCCGCTTTCGCCGGGTCGTGATTGAAACCACGGGATTGGCTACCCCCGCGCCGATTATGTTTACGTTGCGTCATGACGCGTTTATCGCCGAACGTTATGTCCATCGCGGCACCATCGTCGTGGCGGACGCGAAGCATGTGGTGCATCAGTTGGTGGGGCAGCCAGAGGTGGTGCAGCAGATTGCGGCAGCCGATGTGATCGCGTGCACCAAAGCGGATCTGGTGTCTGCTCCCGATCTAAACGCGGCGGTGCAAGCCGTGAAATCCGTCAATTCCGGCGCGGCACTATCGGTGCTGCGCCTGGATGCGCCCTTGGCTGACGAACTGGTGGAGCCCGTGCTGCGCGGGACCTCCGACGGGGACTCCCTGCAACGTTGGTTGAGTGGTTCGCTCTCGGCCGTGGGCCCTCGACACGCGGATGTTCAACAGGTAACGCTGGAACTCAATAATGCGCTTACGCGATCGGCTTTCATCTCGGGCATGGCCCGTCTACAAGAAGCCCATCATGAATCCCTGCTGCGCATCAAAGGTGTTATTCGCTTCGCCAACGAGGATTTGCCCTATGCCGTGCACGGCGTGCATCGTGATCTCTACCCGCTTGAGGCGTTGACCGATTGGCCGACAGGCGACCGTCGTTGTTGGTTGGTCGCGATTGCGCGCACCCGGGACGCAGCCGCCATTTCGGTCGCGTTGAGGCAGGCGCTAAATCAGCCTGCATGAGTTCGGCGCAACAAAAGCGCATCATCGTTTGTCCCTGCGGGCATTGTGAGTATAATTACCCGAACTGTCCTCATGTAGACCAACGTCGTTTTTGGCTCGGCAGGCTTCATTTAGCCGCCGATGATTCACCGGCCATCCTACCGATGCGCGGTGTCCAGAATTCAGGCCAGCCGTGAGCGGGATTCGCAACGGGCTTAAAGCCGTGGGTGGCGTTGCCACGGACCCCAGTGCTGATCGTGCTGGTGCTGATACGTTGGCAGGCCGCGATGCCGGCCGGTCATGCGGGCAGATTGTCGTCCCATACATCTAAAGATCGTCGGTTCAAGGTCGCTACAAGAAGACGTCACGGCTTGGCTGTTCAAGTCTCAGGTGTCCCCCTGGTAGATGTGCCCGCCGGGTAGCGGTAGAGCCGCCCCGTGCTGTGGGGCCAGACGATTCAGGTTCATTTTTTTACGTATGTGCCGCGAGCGCGGTGCCGCGCACCGGTCGCGTGGCAATGCGCGAAGCCCAGACGCCTTGTCGGCGCGGGGCGGCGCGATGCTATCTACGCCCACAGGAAGGTTGTGAACACTACGCTAGTCAGCGCTACATCTCTTCGGTTGCCGTCGCGGCAAGCGCCCTTCGTGGCGACTGCGCGTGCGCGCCTGGTGTCGTTGGTGCGTGGATTTACTGGCTATGCCAAAAAACAAAAAGGCCCGGCGGTAAGCCAGGCCTTTAAGAAATTTGGTTGCGGGGGCAGGATTTGAACCTACGACCTTCGGGTTATGAGCCCGACGAGCTGCCAGACTGCTCCACCCCGCGTCTGAGAGAACGAAATCATAGCCGTTTTCTTGGTGCGACGCAAATTCGCCCTTTTATCTTGGTGTACTGAAGCTCAATGGACAATAACGAGGCAACATGTGTGCTGGAGACCGCGCTCTTATGCGCGAGCCAGCCTATGCCGTTGACCGATATGCGCAAGCTCTTCGGTGAGGATCCCGAGTTCAATAACGAACGTTTAAACGCGTTATTGCAAGGCTTGCAGGAACAATGGGCCGATCGCGGGTTGGAACTCGTTCAGCTGGCCAGTGGCTGGCGGTTTCAGAGTCGTGCGAGAATGCAGAGGTATCTCGAGCGTTTGAATCCGGAACGGCCGCCGAAATATTCACGCGCGGTGATGGAAACGCTGGCCATCGTGGCGTGGCGCCAGCCCGTGACGCGTGGCGACATCGAAGATATACGCGGCGTGACCGTGTCATCCCAGATCGTCAAAACATTGGAAGATCGCGGCTGGATCGAGGTCATTGGACATCGGGATGCCCCGGGGCGGCCAGCCTTATTCGCGACAACGCGCCAGTTTTTGGATGATCTGGGTCTGCGTTCCCTCGGCGAACTGCCGCCGTTGGATAGTGCCCAGGCCGCAACCGCGTTGCAGGGCCTGGATCTGGGCGGCACCGAAGTCACGCTCGAGCCTGCCGTTGCCGAGGAGGCTGTCGAGGCCGCCGAAAACACAAGCTTAGAGACGAACACTACACCGTTCGCCGATATCGAAACCCATACCGAAGCCGAACCCCTAGAGCGCGATACCGCCGTAGAAAGCGTGGAATCCGAGGGTTCGCCACTCACCGAAAATAAGGACCTGTCCGTCGAGAGCGGATCGGCCAAAGCATAAAGAATTCTGGAGCTGTCTGTGCCAACCGATACTACGCCTACAACCATGCAAGACGAATCCCTCGCTCACGACGCGACCACCGAGGCGCCCGCCGCTGCAACGAAAGCCCGCGCAACGAAGTCGGCGGCTAGCAAAACCGCGGCGAAGAAGGCTGCGGTGAAATCGCCCGCCACGAAGGCGGCTTCCACGCGGTCGTCAGCGACAAAGCGAGCGGCGAAGAAGGTCGCGGATGCAGAAACCGGCGACGTGTCGAGGGTGGTCGTGGCGAGCGACGCCCCGGCTGTCGCCGAGGCTGAGCCGGCCTCTGCCAAGCCTGCCACCAAGCGTGCGACCTCTAAGGTCGCCACCAAATCCGCCACGGCGAAAGCTGGTGCCAAGTCCGCGGCGAAGAAGCAAGCGGATGTCACCGGCGACGCCGAGAGCGGCTCAGCCGTCTCAGATGGTGTCGAAACGCCCGTGACTGAGCCGGCGCCCAAGCGTACTCGTGCGCGTAAGGCCGCCCCTCCGGTGGTTGCTTCCGACGCGAGTGGCGCGGAATCGGGTGGTGTTCAAGCGGCTGCAGTCGCACAGGTTCAAGCTCCGGCTGCCGCTTCCAGCGCATCGGGTGTGTCGGCTGAACCTGCCGCGCCGTCAGCAGGGGCGCAAGACCCGGCGTCTATCTCGGAACCCCAAGCGACGTATGCAGAACAGTCCGCCGAGCAAGCTCCCGCGTCCGGCAGGGCTCGCCAGGAGCGCCAGCGATCGCCCGCTCGCGCAGAGTCGGCTCGCGGCGAACGCCAGCCGCGCCGCCGTGGCCGTGCCGCCGACGCGTCATCGGATATCGCGCCTCAAGACACGTCCGCCAGTCAGAATCCGGCATTCGATCAAGCGGAGGCATCCGGGCAATTTGGCGCCTCCGGTATGGACGGTCAGGGCCTAGCAGGCCAATCGGCGGAGGGGGATGCCAATGGCGCACGAGGCGGCCGTGGTCGCAAGTTGCGCACACCGTTCCGCCGCCGTCGTGGCGACGCAGCCGACGGGGTGCCCGGTGTTCCTGGCGCCGAAGGCGACGGACGCGGGGGCGAGCGTGACGCCGAGCAGGCATTGTCCTACCTGGAGCATGCTGAACGTATCGAGCAGCGCCTGGGTAAATACCTGCAAAGCGACATTGCCATGCCGAAGCTGCACAAGGTATTGGCAGATGCAGGCATCGGCTCGCGCCGCGAAATGGAAGAACTGATCACTGCGGGTCGCGTGTCCGTCAATGGCGAACCGGCACATATCGGCCAACGTGTTTCGCCCACGGACTTGGTGCGTGTCAACGGCAAGCCCATCGCACGCCCCAACACCCGCAAGCCACCCCGAGTGATCCTGTATCACAAACCGGCCGGTGAAATCGTCAGCCACGACGACCCCGGCGGACGTGCCAGCGTCTTCGCGCGCTTGCCCAAGCTGCGTACGGGTAAATGGTTGTCGGTCGGCCGTCTGGACCTCAATACCGAAGGTCTGCTGATCTTCACCACTTCGGGCGACATGGCCAACCGCATCATGCACCCGCGCTATGGCACCGAGCGCGAATACGCCGTGCGCGTACTGGGGGAGATGGACGATGCCACTCGCAAGTCCTTGGTTGAAGGTATTCAGCTTGACGACGGTATGGCGGCTTTTGGCTCGCTCGATTATCTGGGTGGTGATGGTAGCAACCGCTGGTATCGCGTCACCTTGCAGGAAGGGCGCAACCGCGAAGTCCGGCGCATGTTCGAGGCAGTGGGTGTGACGGTCAGCCGCCTGATCCGTACCCGTTTCGGCGATATGGTTCTGCCGCGCAATCTGCGCCGCGGCCGCTGGGAGGAGCTGGAGCCCAATCTGGTCACGGCGCTCATGGTGCAGTTGGGCTTGTTGCGTGATGACGATGACGCAGAGGGTGGTCGTCGTCCCCGTCAGCCGCGTTCGCACGACAGCGCGCTGCCTCCAGGCTTCGGCACGCTCGAGCGTAACGGCATGAATGGCGCTCGTATCGGCCGCCGTGGCAAACTGCAGGGTGGCCGTCCCGGCAGCGCAGGCGTGGTCGCCTCGTCTCCGTCGGATCCGTTTGGGACCGGCCTGATGATCACTGGCGGATACGCCAACGGTCATCCCTTGGGTAAAGATGGTGGGCGCGGCGGCAGGCCGAATGGCAAACCCGGCGGTAAACACGGCGGCAAGCCCGGCGGCGGGCGCCGTGGCGGCAAGGGGCCGGCGCAGTTCGGTGGCGGCGCGCCGACCGGCTATGCCGCACCTGCAGCCGTAATG
This sequence comes from Bordetella sp. 15P40C-2, assembly GCF_009763235.1. Taxonomy (NCBI): domain Bacteria; kingdom Pseudomonadati; phylum Pseudomonadota; class Betaproteobacteria; order Burkholderiales; family Alcaligenaceae; genus Bordetella; species Bordetella sp. 15P40C-2. The sequence goes on along the minus strand of NZ_WSJA01000045.1, from coordinate 15,549 downwards.
TCCGGCGAAGACGGTTTTTCCCGTCCCGGCAAGCCGCCTCGTCGCAACAAAGGCCCTGGTGGCGAGCAGGCGGGCGGCGCGCAGCGTCAAGGCCCCAATCGTCCCAGCGGCAAAAACTCAGCCGGCCCACGTTCCGGCCAGCCGCGCAATGGTGGCAAGCCGCAGGGCGGCAACGGTGGCAACAAGAACCGGGGTGCTCGGGGTGGCCGCGGCGATGACTGGCAGCCCAAGAGCGCGTCCGCACACGAATCCCGCCTGGGCTTTCTCGGTGGCAACCGCGGGCGCGGCGACCGTTAAGCGTTTCTGCCAGATGTCAAGAGCGTTGTGAGTGCGCTCTTGACGTAAACCCGCGACATAGCAGGAAATTTTCGCGGTTATCTGGTAAAATTGTTGGTTTTCACGGCGCGCTTGCATCGCAAGATGTGTCCTGCCGTGTGCCACAGCGTACGCTGTCGCTTGGGTTTATACCCGGGTGTGCTTCTTTTGGGCTTGGGTCCGGTGGCGGGTGCGAAATGCGTTTCGCGCAGTTGAACCGGGGGCCAGGCAATACGGTGGGCTGGGTTTACAGCCCATTTTTTTTGAGTGTATGGCAGATATTTACGCATTGACCCAACAGGCTTTGGCCGGCATGGACGTCGAATTAGTCGACGTCGAACGTGCTGCGCTGGGCCTCTTGCGCATCACTATCGACAGGCCTGATGGCGTGCGCATCGAAGACTGCGAGCAGGTCTCGCGGCAGCTCTCGCGCGTCTTTGAGGTCGAAAACATCGACTACAAGCGACTCGAAGTCGGCTCGCCGGGCGTCGATCGCCCTTTGCGCACCGAGGCCGAGTTCCGCCGCTTTGTCGGTGAACGTGTCGAGATCAAGCTGCGCGAGGCGCTGGATGGTCGTAAAGTATTTTCCGGCGTGCTGACTCTGTCCGAGACGGAGCAGGGCGGCGAGGGCGATGCGACTGCGCCTGCACAGCAGGCGGTATTTGGTCTCGAATTTGAAGCAAAAAAGAACGATATTCAGGTCTTGAATTTCACGCTCGGTGATATCGAGCGTGCCAAGCTGGATCCCGTTCTGGATTTCAAGGGCAAAAAGCGATGAGTCGCGAAATTCTTCTGTTGGTCGATGCCTTGGCGCGTGAGAAAAACGTCACGCGCGAAGTCGTATTCGGAGCGCTCGAAAGCGCGCTGGCTTCGGCCATGAAAAAGCGTTTCAAGGAAGACGCCGACATTCGCGTCTCCATCGATCGTGAAACGGGTAGCCACGAGGGCTTTCGTCGCTGGTTGGTCGTGCCCGACGAAGCCGGCTTGCAAGAGCCCGACAAGCAGGAAATGCTTTCGGATGCACGCGAGCTCGTGCCCAATATCGAAATCGGCGAGTACATCGAAGAGCCTCTCGAGCCCATCGAGTTCGGCCGTATCGGCGCGCAGGCCGCCAAGCAGGCGATTCTGCAAAAGATTCGTGACGCCGAGCGCGAACAGGTGCTCAACGACTTCCTTGAGCGTGGCGAGACCATCATCTCCGGCACGATCAAGCGTATGGACAAGGGCGACATCATCGTCGAAACGGGCAAGATCGAAGCCCGTCTGCCCCGTTCCGAAATGATCCCCAAGGAAAACTTCCGGGTGGGCGACCGTCTGCGCGCTTTCGTGCTGAAGATCGATCACGCCGCCCGGGGCCAACAGGTCATTCTGTCGCGCACCTCGCCGGATTTCATCCGTCAGCTGTTCGAAAATGAAGTCCCCGAAATCGAGCAGGGTCTGCTCGAAATCAAAGCGGCTGCCCGCGATCCAGGCGTGCGCGCCAAGATCGCCGTTGTGGCCTACGATAAGCGTATCGATCCGATCGGTACGTGTGTCGGGATGCGCGGTTCGCGCGTGACCGCCGTGCGCAACGAGTTGGGCGGCGAGCAAGTCGACATTGTGCTATGGTCGGAAGATCCCGCACAGTTTGTGATCGGTGCCCTGGCGCCTGCCAACGTCGAATCCATCGTGGTCGACGAGGACAAGCATGCCATGGACGTGGTCGTCGACGAAGAAAACCTGCCCAAGGCCATCGGCGCCAAGGGCCAGAACGTGCGTCTGGCTTCCGAGCTGACCGGTTGGCAGATCAACATCATGACGCCTGAGGAAAGCCTCAGCCGTCAGGAAACCGAGCGTGCCGGTCTGCGCGCGACGTTCATGGACAAGCTGGACGTGGACGAAGAAGTCGCCGACATCCTGATCGACGAGGGCTTTACTGGCATCGAGGAAATCGCCTACGTGCCGCTGCCCGAGTTGCTCGAGATCGAAGCGTTCGACGAAGACACCATCAACGAGTTGCGCGCCCGTGCCCGCAACGCGCTGCTCACCGAGGCAATTGCCCAGGAAGAGCGCTTGGAAACGGCACAAGATTTGCTCGAACTCGAGGGTGTCACGCCCGAACTGGCGGCCAAGCTGGCCGAACGCCAGGTGTTGACGCGTGACGATCTGGCCGAGCTCGCCACTGACGAGCTTGCCGAGATCGCCGGCATCGATGAACAACAGGCCAGCGACCTGATCATGCGGGCTCGCGCCCATTGGTTCGAAGAGGAATAATTTTCTGACGTCCGACCTGTTGATACGAGAAAAACACATCGTTGTTGTAACTGCTGCATATAGAGGGAAGATAGCCTAATGTCGAGTAATACTGTCGCCCAGTTCGCCACCGAGCTGAAAATGCCAGCCAACGTGCTGCTCGAGCAGCTGCGTTCGGCCGGTGTTAGCCTCAACTCGGTCGACGATGCGGTCACCGACAGCGACAAGGCGAAACTGCTCGACTCTCTGCGCCGCGCTCATGGCGCGACTGAGGGCAAGAAGATCACCTTGACGCGTCGCCAGACTTCCGAGATCCGCCAGGCAGATGCCACCGGCCGTTCTCGTACCATCCAGGTCGAAGTTCGCAAGAAGCGCGTGTTCGTCAAGCGGGATCCGTCCGAACTCGCCATGGAGCAGGCTGCAGCACAATCGGTCGACGCGCCTCAAGTCGCGGCGCCTGAAGTCGCGGCCGCCCCGGTTGCCGAGGCGCCCGTTGCCCAGGCCATGCAATCCGCGGTCGAAACGTCGCAAGCGACCCCTGCCGCACCGACGCCGGTGGAAAGCCAGTCGGCCAGCGCCGAGCAAGCTGCATCCCCTGAGGCGCCGGCAGTTTCTCAGGCGCAGCCTGAAGAGACCCCGGCCGTGCAGGATGCGGCCCCCGTTGAAGCTCCGGTTGCCGCAGCGGAAGAACCCGCTACGGCCGCTGAGGCCCCTGCAGTTGAATCGCAATCCGAAGGGTCTGCGGCGGCTGAGTCCAAGATGGACGCCGCATCCGAAACGACCCCCCCCGTGGCCCAGGCCGAGCCTGAGTCCCAACCCGAACCGGCTCCCGCGCCGGCAGATACTCCGGCCGCTTCGGCTGAATCTGCCACCGGGCAAGCCGCTGCCGAGCGCGAGGCCACACCGGCCCCGTCGGAACCTGCTGTGCAAGCTGAAATCGATACCGTTGCCAAAACCCCCGCTGAGTCCACCAAGTCGACTCAGCCGAATGCTTCCCAGAAATCCAACGCTGCCGCTGCGCCGCGTATGACGCGCGCTGATCGCCGCGCCGCGCCGCCGCCGCTGGCGCAATCCGCTGGCGACAGCGCCTCGCGCGACGCCGCGCGCCGCGCCGCCGAAGCCGAGGCTGCCGCCCTGCGCGAGATGCTGAATCGTCCGCGCAAGGTGTTGCGTGCGCCCGAGCCCGAGGCCCCGGCACCGCTGACCGGTACGTTACACAAGCCTAGCGGCAAAACCGCTGCTTCCCCGGCCGCGAAGAAAGACGCGAAACCGGCAGCAGGCGCCGGCTCCAAGAAGACGATCAAGACCGCCGAGGTCTCCTCGTCCTGGAGCGACGACGCCTCCCGCAAGAAGCCGGCGGACGCCAAGAGCGCCGCACCTAGCCGTGACGGCTGGCGCGCCGGTGGCAAGGGTGGTAAGGGCAAGGGCGGTCGCAATCAGCAACAGGACCACCGTCGCCAGGAACCCGTGCAGCAAGAGTTCATCGCTCGCGAAGTGCACGTTCCCGAGACCATCAGCGTGGCCGATCTGGCGCACAAGATGTCCGTCAAGGCCGCGGAAGTCATCAAGCATTTGATGAAGCTTGGCCAGATGGTCACCATCAACCAGGTGCTGGATCAGGAAACGGCCATGATCGTGGTCGAAGAATTGGGCCACGTCGCGATTGCCGCCAAGCTCGACGATCCGGAAGCCTTCCTGGACGAAACCTCCACCGCCACCGAAGCCGAGGCGCTGCCCCGTGCTCCCGTGGTCACGGTCATGGGTCACGTCGACCACGGTAAGACCTCGCTCCTGGACTACATCCGTCGCGCCAAGGTTGCCTCCGGCGAAGCCGGCGGCATCACGCAGCATATCGGTGCCTATCACGTGAAAACCGAACGTGGTATGGTCACCTTCCTCGACACCCCGGGTCACGAGGCGTTTACCGCCATGCGTGCGCGCGGTGCGAAGGCAACCGACATCGTGATTCTGGTCGTCGCGGCCGATGACGGCGTCATGCCGCAAACGCGCGAAGCGATTCACCACGCCAAGGCCGCCGGTGTGCCGCTGGTCGTCGCGGTGAACAAGATCGACAAGCACGAAGCCAACCCCGAGCGCGTCAAGCAAGAGCTCGTGGCCGAGGAAGTCGTGCCCGAAGAATACGGTGGCGACGTGCCGTTCGTGCCGGTTTCGGCCAAGACTGGCGCCGGTATCGACGATTTGCTGGAAAACGTCCTGCTGCAAGCCGAAATCCTGGAGCTCACCGCTCCGGTGGACGCGCCGGCCAAGGGTCTGGTCATCGAAGCCCGCCTCGACAAGGGTCGTGGTCCGGTGGCGACCATCCTGGTGCAAAGCGGCACGCTCAAGCGCGGCGACGTCGTGCTGGCGGGTGCAAGCTTCGGCCGTGTTCGCGCCATGGTGGACGAGAACGGCAAGCAGATCCAGGAAGCCGGCCCCTCTATTCCGGTAGAAATCCAAGGTCTGACCGAGGTTCCCGCTGCTGGTGACGAATTGATCGCACTGGCTGACGAGCGCAAGGCGCGTGAAATCGCCCTGTTCCGTCAAGGCAAGTTCCGTGACGTCAAGCTGGCACGCCAACAGGCCGCTAAGCTCGAATCCATGTTCGACAATCTGGGCGAAGGCACGCAAACGCTGCCGCTTATCGTCAAGACCGACGTGCAAGGTTCGCAAGAAGCCCTGGTGGCTTCGCTCACCAAGCTGTCCACCGACGAAGTTCGTGTGCAAGTCGTGCACGCCGCCGTGGGTGGTATCTCGGAAAGCGACGTCAACCTGGCGATTGCCTCGAACGCGGTGGTCATCGGCTTTAACGTTCGCGCTGAACAAAGCGCCAAGAAGCTCGCCGAGAACAACGGCATCGATCTGCGCTACTACAACATCATCTACGACGCGGTGGATGAGGTGAAGGCAGCCATGTCGGGCATGTTGGCTCCCGAGAAAAAAGAGGAAGTCATCGGTCTGGTAGAGGTTCGCGAGGTCTACACGATTTCGCGTATCGGCACGGTCGCCGGTTGTATGGTGCTCGACGGTATCGTTCGTCGCGACTCGCAGGTACGCCTGCTGCGCAACAACGTTGTTACCTGGACTGGTCACCTCGATTCTCTGCGCCGCTTCAAGGACGACGTCAAGGAAGTCAAATCTGGCTTCGACTGCGGTCTGACCCTGCGCGGCAGCAACGATCTCGAAGTGGGCGACCAGCTCGAGGTCTTCGAAATCAAGGAGATCGCGCGTACGCTGTAAAGCGCCCGCGCCATCCATAAGCCTTACATGAGTCGTCATAAGTCTAAATCCATCCCCGGCCGCAATCTGCGGCTGGCCGAACAGATCCAAAAGGATCTGGCCGGCCTTATCCAGCGCGAGATCGATGTTTCTCGCGCTGGGTTGATTACGCTGTCCGGAGTGGAGCTGTCGGCTGATTATGCGCACGCGAAAGTCTATTTCACGGTAATGGGCGCCGAGCCCGAAACCGCCGCGGCCATACTCAACGAAAAAGCCGGCTGGCTGCATTCCCTTCTTTATAAGCTGCTGCACATCCACACTGTGCCGCGACTGCGCTTTTTCCACGATGAGCAGATCGCCCGCGGCATCGAAATGTCGGCTCTGATCGACCGCGCCAACCGGCCTGGCCCGGTGGCCGATGAGCCCGACGAGCCTGAAGACCAGCGCTGATCGCTGTCGTCTCACCTTTTTTCCTGGATTCGACGATGGCAAAACGACGCGGGCTTGCGCTCGACGGTGTCCTGTTGCTAGACAAACCTGTGGGCTTGTCCAGCAATCACGCACTGCAGCGAGCCAAGCGCACCATGGATGCCGCCAAGGCGGGACACACGGGGACACTGGACCCGTTCGCCACCGGTTTATTAGTATGTTGTATGGGGCGTGCCACCAAGATTTCCGGCGCCATGCTCAATGCGGATAAAGCCTACCGGGCCACGCTGCAGTTCGGCGAGGAAACCGATTCGGGCGATTTGACCGGCAACGTCACGGCGCGCGCCGAGGGCGAGGTCACGGTCAATGAGGCGGCACTGCTAGAAGTGTTGTCACGTTTCCAAGGCATCATCGAGCAGATTCCGCCGATGTACTCGGCGTTAAAGCGCGATGGCAAGCCACTCTATGAATACGCGCGTCAGGGCATTGAGCTGGAACGTCCGCCGCGTGAAGTGAAGATTTACCGCATCGACCTGTTATCGCTGGAAGGCAGCCGGGCCGAGATCGATGTGGCCTGCAGCAAGGGCACGTACATACGTACCCTGGCGCAAGATATCGGCCGGGCACTCGGGTGTTATGCCCACCTGGCGGCGCTCAGGCGCACGCACGTCGGGCCGTTTTCGCTGGATCGCGCCGTCTCACTCGAAGCCCTGCAGGCCATGACTGACCCGAAGCAGGCTTTGCTCGCACTAAACGAATTGCCGGCTGGCTTATTGCCCGCCACACCGACTTTAAAGGACCCCCTATGACTCGCGCCCTGCGCAACGTCGCCATCATTGCTCACGTCGACCACGGTAAGACTACCCTGGTTGACCAGCTGCTACGCCAATCCGGCACCTTCCGCGAAAACCAGGCCATGACCGAACGGGTCATGGACTCGAACGATCTGGAAAAAGAACGCGGCATCACCATTCTGGCCAAGAACTGCGCTGTCGAATACGAAGGCACGCACATCAACATCATCGACACCCCGGGACACGCGGACTTTGGCGGTGAAGTCGAACGCGTCTTGTCCATGGTCGACGGCGTGCTGCTGCTCGTCGACGCCGTGGAAGGCCCGATGCCCCAGACGATTTTCGTTACCCGCAAGGCGCTGGCCATGGGCTTGAAGCCTATCGTCGTGGTCAACAAGGTCGACCGGCCGGGTGCGCGTCCTGACTTCGTGATCAATGCCACGTTCGATCTGTTCGACAAGCTGGGCGCGACTGAAGAGCAATTGGACTTCCCGGTGGTGTACGCCTCGGGCCTGTCCGGCTACGCTGGCCTGACCCCCGATGTGCGCGAGGGCGACATGCGCCCCTTGTTCGACGCCATCCTCAAGCACGTCCCGCAACGTGAAGACGATCCGAACGGTCCGCTGCAGATGCAGATCATCTCGCTGGACTACAACAGCTACGTGGGCAAGATCGGCGTGGGCCGTATCAACCGTGGCCGCCTTCGTCCCGGCATGGATGTCGCCTTCCAATTCGGCCCCGAAGGCACGCCTGGCAAGGGCCGCATTAACCAAGTCCTGAAATTCAAGGGTCTGGAGCGTGAACAGGTCTCCGAAGCCGAAGCCGGCGACATTGTGCTGATCAACGGTATCGAAGACATCGGTATCGGTTGCACCGTGATGGATCCGTCCTGCCTCGAGCCGTTCCCCATGCTGCGCATCGACGAGCCTACGCTGACCATGAACTTCATGGTCAACACCTCGCCCTTGGCCGGCCGCGAAGGCAAATTCGTCACCAGCCGTCAACTGCGCGATCGTTTAGAGCGGGAGCTCAAGTCCAACGTGGCACTGCGCGTGCGTGATACCGGCGACGATACCGTGTTCGAAGTCTCGGGTCGTGGCGAACTGCACCTGACGATTCTGCTCGAGACCATGCGTCGCGAAGGCTACGAGCTGGCCGTGTCGCGTCCCCGCGTGGTGTTCAAGGAAATCGACGGCGTCAAATGCGAGCCGTTCGAAGCTCTGACCATCGACGTCGAAGACGCGCACCAAGGCGGCGTCATGGAAGAGCTCGGCCGCCGCAAGGGCGATCTGCAAGACATGCAGCCCGATGGCCGTGGTCGCACGCGTCTGGAATACCTGATCCCCGCTCGCGGCCTGATCGGCTTCCAGAACGAGTTCCTGACGCTGACGCGCGGTACTGGCTTGATGAGCCACATTTTCCACGAATACGCCCCCATGCGCGAAGGCAGCATCGGCGAGCGTCGCAACGGTGTGCTGATCAGCCAGGACAACGGTGATGCCGTGGCCTACGCGCTGTGGAAACTACAGGACCGTGGCCGCATGTTCGTCAGCCCCGGCGAGGCGCTGTACGAAGGCATGATCATCGGTATCCATAGCCGCGACAACGATCTGGTCGTCAACCCGATCAAGGGCAAGCAGCTGACCAACGTGCGGGCCTCCGGCACCGACGAAGCCGTGCGCCTCGTTCCGCCGATCCAGATGTCGTTGGAATACGCCGTGGAATTCATCGACGACGACGAGTTGGTCGAAATCACGCCCAAGTCGATCCGTCTACGCAAGCGTCACCTGCAAGAGCACGAGCGTCGTCGCGCCGCGCGTGAAAACGCGGCCTAATCTCAGCCGCATTGATCGCGTAAGCGATTAAAGCGAACTGGCCGACGCGGCTCACCCGCCGCGTCGGCCAGTTCGTTTATGGCGCTAATCGCGTCATGCCGGCAGCGAAGGCGCGTACTGTTCGTCGCTACGCTGGGTTTCGTGGAATTCCACCACGCGTTGCACCACCATGTCAGGGTCGTCTTCGATGACGAAGAGTTCCAAGTCATGGGCGGCGATCATGCCGTTGGCCAGCATTTGATCGCTGATCCAGTCGACCAGACCCGCCCAGTACTCGCGCCCGACCAGGATGATGGGGGCAGGGGGCACCTTGCCAGTCTGGATGAGCGTCAACGCTTCGAACAACTCATCCATCGTGCCAAAGCCGCCCGGCAACGCGACATACGCAAAGCTGTGCATGAAAAACGTGGCTTTGCGCGAGAAGAAGTACTCAAAACCCAAGCTGATCGTCTGATATTGATTGTTGGTGGTCTCGTGGGGCAGACTGATATTCAACCCCACGCTGGTGCCACCGGCCTCGTACGCGCCTTTATTGGCGGCCTCCATGATGCCCGGGCCGCCACCGGCGATCACGGCAAAACCGGCTTGCGCCAGTGCGCGTGCAATCGCTTCGCACGTTTCATAATGCGGCGAACCTCGACTGGTACGCGCGCTGCCAAAGAGACTGACCGCGGGGCCCAGATCGGCCAGCTGCTCGGCCGCCGTCTGTATCTCTGACATAATCACCGGTATCTGCTTGCCGGCGGGCGTCTCTATTACTGCCTTTTTAACCATGAAAAAAACCTTATTACTGGTAGACGGTTCGAGTTATCTGTACCGCGCTTTCCACGCTATGCCCGATTTGCGCAATGCGCAAGGCGAACCTACGGGCGCGCTCTACGGTGTCGTGAATATGTTGCGCAAGCTCGTCTCCGATCATAAGGCAGATTACGCCGCCTGCATTTTTGATGCCCGGGGCGGCACCTTCCGCGACGAACTTTATTCGGACTACAAGTCACACCGTCCTCCCATGCCCGAGGATCTGGCAGCGCAAATCGAGCCCATCCATCGCGCTGTCAAGGCCCTGGGCTGGCCCGTGCTGGCCGTCGAAGGCGTCGAGGCCGACGATGTCATCGGCACCCTCGCGCAACAGGCCGCGGAACAAGGCATCCACACCATCGTATCGACCGGCGACAAAGACCTCGCGCAACTGGTCAACGAGCACGTGACGCTGGTCAACACGATGAGCGGCGAGGTGCTCGATGTCGCCGGTGTACAGAACAAATTCGGCGTCCCGCCCGAGCGCATCGTGGACTACCTGATGCTGATTGGCGATACGGTGGACAACGTGCCGGGCGTGACCAAGGTCGGGCCGAAAACGGCCGTCAAATGGCTTTCCGAATTCGGCACGATCGACGCGCTGATCGCGCAGGCCGACACGATCAAGGGCGTGGCGGGCAATAATCTGCGCGAGGCGATTCCGATGTTCCCGCTGACGCGTCAATTACTGACCGTCAAGTGTGACTGTGACCTATCCAGCCATATTGCATCGTTCACGGACCTGGAGCCAAAACAGCCCGACGTCGCCACCTTGCAATTGCTATATGAAACCTATGGCTTTCGCACCTGGCTGCGCGAAGTCACCGGCGACACGCAACGCGTTCCGGAAGGCGACGCCCGCGTCATTGCCGAGGCCCCAGCCGCACCTGCCGAACTACGTTACCAAGTCATTACCGGCTGGCCGGCTTTTGATGAATGGATGGCGATGGTGGCCGAAGCGCCTCTTGTCGCCTTGGATACCGAGACGACGTCGCTGGATGAGATGCAGGCCAGCCTCGTCGGTATCTCCATGTCTGTCGAACCCGGCGTAGCCTGCTATATCCCGCTCGCGCACCGTGGCCCGGATCATCCTCAGCAGTTGCCCAAGGGCGAAGTGCTCGAGCGTTTGCGCTCCTGGCTCGAAGACGCCAGCAAGCCCAAGCTGCTGCATCACGCGAAATACGATGCGCACGTGTTCGCCAACGAGGGCATTGCGCTTGCCGGTATTCAAGACGACACGATGCTGCAGGCCTATGTGCTGGAATCTCACCGCACCGTGGGCATGGCGGATCTGGCGCAACGTTATCTTGGCCGCAGCGGCGTCACCTACGAAGAACTCTGCGGCAAAGGCGCCAAGCAAATCTGCTTTGACGAGGTCGCCGTCGATAAAGCCGGCCACTACGCCTGCGAAGATGCCGATTTCACCTTGCAGCTGCATAACGCCTTGCGTCCCCGCGTGGCCGCTGATCCGGGGCTGGAGCGCATCTATCAGCTAGAGATTCAAGTCTCGCGCGTGCTGATGATCATTGAACGTAATGGCGTCAAAGTCGACGCCGAAGAGCTCGGCCGTCAGAGTCATCGTCTAGGCCAGGAAATGCTCACCCTCGAGCAACGCGCCTACGAGTTGGCCGGGCAGCCCTTTAATCTGAATTCGCCCAAGCAACTTGGCGAGATCCTTTTTGGTCGCATGCAGCTGCCGGTCGTGCGTAAAACTGCGAGCGGTGCGCCGTCTACCGACGAAGAGGTGCTCACCAAACTGGCTCAGGACTATCCTTTGCCGCAGGTGCTGTTGGAATATCGCGGCATTTCCAAGCTGAAATCCACTTACACCGATAAGCTGCCGCGCATGATCAACGCGCGTACCGGACGCGTGCACACCCATTATTCGCAAGCGGCGGTCATTACGGGTCGACTCGCATCCTCCGATCCCAATTTGCAGAACATCCCCGTGAGGACCGAGGCAGGGCGCCGCGTGCGCGAGGCCTTTGTTGCGGAGAAAGGGCTGCTCGTCTCCGCCGACTATTCGCAAATCGAATTGCGCATCATGGCGCACGTTTCCGATGACGCGAATTTGCAGCAGGCATTCGCGGCGGGCGAGGATATCCATCGCGCCACAGCATCCGAGATTTTTGGCGTGGCGCTGGCCGACGTCAGCTCCGAGCAGCGCCGTGCGGCCAAGGCGATCAATTTTGGCCTGATTTACGGCATGGGGGTGTTCGGTTTGGCGTCCAACCTTGGCATCACCCGCGACGCCGCGCAAGCTTATATCGATCGCTACTTTGCGCGTTACCCGGGGGTCGCGCAATACATGGAAACCACTCGTCAATTGGCCCGTCAGCAAGGCTATGTCGAAACCGTGTTCGGTCGTCGATTGCAACTGCCGGACATTCGCGCGGCCTCGGGACCGCGCCGCCAGGGTGCCGAACGCGCGGCCATTAATGCCCCCATGCAGGGGACCGCGGCCGACCTGATCAAGATGGCCATGGTCGCCGTGCAAGACTGGCTCAGCGCTGAAAAACTCGCGACCCGCATGATCATGCAGGTTCACGATGAATTGATACTCGAGGCCCCGGAAGACGAGCTTGATGTCGTTCGGGCGCGCTTGCCAGAGCTCATGTGTGGTGTAGCAACGCTCCGCGTGCCGCTGGTGGCCGAAGTGGGTGTGGGCGCGAACTGGGAACAGGCCCACTAGGGCACAGTGGGAGGCGTGTAAGTGTAATGATATAATATTACTTTACGCCTCCTCATTGCCTCCCCATGTTGCTCGTTTGGATCTTGCTGGCGACCATCGCCGGCGGCCTGATCGCTGTATTGATCGCCAGCTGGCTGGCCTACCGCGTATTCAGCAAGTATCTCCATCACATGGTGAGCCTGTCCGTGGGCGTGCTGCTCTCTGTCGCCTTGCTGCATTTGCTGCCCGAGGCATTCGAGACTGCCGAGGCCGACGCGCATACGCTGTTCGCGCTTTTGCTCGCCGGCATTTTGGGTTTTTTCGTCCTGGAGAAAATTGCGCTGCTGCGCCATAGCCATCATCACGAGGGAGATGGCCATCACCATCATCATGGTCACGATCGCCATGAGGCGGGGCGGGGTGGGGTGTTGATCCTGGTCGGCAGCTCACTGCATAACTTGTGTGACGGCGTGCTGGTGGCCGCGGCGTTTCTCACCGATCCGATCCTCGGTGTGTTGACCGCCACCTCCATCATCGTGCATGAGGTTCCACATAAGCTGGGCGACTTCGTGGTGCTGCTCAATGCCGGCATCGCTCGCCGCAAGGCATTTCTCTTGATATTGTTCACCAGCCTGTGTACCGCCCTCGGTGGCGTGCTTGGCTACACGGTCTTGCAGCAAGCACAGACGATTATTCCGTACGTACTGGTTGTTGCCGCCAGCAGCTTTCTTTATATCTCGGTCGCCGACCTGATTCCGCAAATGCACGAACGTGGGTCGCTTCGCGAGGCAGGGCCTCAACTGATCCTCGTAGCGATTGGCGTGGCGCTTATCTATGGCGTGACTTCATTCATGCATCACGGACATGATCACGGGCATGGCCATGATCACGACCATGGCCATCTCCACCAGATCGAGCACAGCGACCACGATCACGACCACGCACATGAACATCGCGACGGGCACCCGCCTCGCTAAAGGGTTCGCCGGCATGACTGGAAATTGCGCTAGCCGCCGTGGTCAACTACATTTCTAGCTGAGGCCCGCCGTGTCGGCGGCGTCATTAGCATAGGAGTGTCGTCATGAGTTTTGCGCCCGCTGCTGGCCAGCCCAGGGATACCACGATTCACACCGATAGCACAGGCCTGGAACAAGGCATGTTCGATCTGCCTGTCAAGGACGGCACGATCGCAGCCTACTATGCGGCCCCGCAGGGGAAAAAGAATGCGCCGGTCGTACTGGTCATTCAGGAGATCTTCGGCGTACACGAGCACATCAAGGATATTTGTCGTCGCCTGGCCAAAGAAGGCTATTTCGCCGTGGCGGCCGAGCTCTACCAACGCCAGGGCGACCCTTCGACCTACACAGACATCCCGAAACTGATCTCGGAAATCGTCGCCAAAGTCCCGGACGATCAAGTCTACGCCGACCTCGACGCTTGTATCGAGTGGGCTGGGAAGCAAGGCGCCGATGCAACGCGGGTAGGTGTCACCGGCTTCTGCTGGGGTGGCCGTCTGACGTGGATGTATGCCGCGCACAGCTCCAAGGTCAAAGCAGGCGTTGCCTGGTACGGCAAAGTCGCTACCGGTCATGGTCCGCTCATTAAAGAGCAAGTGTTGGATGTCGCCGCGCAAACGCATGCGCCGGTGTTGGGCCTGTATGCCGGGCAAGATGGCAGCATCCCGCTGGACACGCTAGACGCGCTGCGCGACAAGCTGGCCCAGGGCAACGAGGCCGCGCGCGCCTCGGAAATCGTGATCTACCCGCAGGCAGACCACGGCTTCCTGGCAGACTATCGGCCCATGTACCGCGAGGTCGATGCACGCGACGGCTGGCAGCGCATGTTGGCGTGGTTCCAGCGCTACCTGTAGAGCGGTCAATCGTCGGGCTTCCCCTAGGGAACCCGACGCCACTCAATCGTTGGCTTCGCGCAAACGGCTGGGCAGAAGCTCGCCGTGCCGGGCCAGAAGCGGATACGCCGCTGCGCCCACCAGGTGCGAGTTGATGCTCTTCATGTCGCGCAAAATGTCCAGATACAGCGACCCGATCTCGGCGGCGTCAATCTGGCCGGATTTGATCTTCTCCAGATGGGCCTCGGACTCCTCGATTTCCATCCGGCGAAATCTCGACTTCTCGCCTGCCAGTTCACGCGCCTGCGGGATGTCTTCGTTGATGAACAGCGCCGCGGTTTGACGTTGATTGGAGATCAGCTGCACCAGGGTCGCGTCGAGCCGCTCTCGCTGCTCTGGCAACAGCGTCCATCCTTGTTTGCGCAGTCGGTTGATGTGCGTGAGCAGGCCATGGTGCGTAATATCGGCGGCATGGCCAATATTTGTGGCAAAGGCCAGGATGTCCTCCATACGCTGGGCGTCTTCCCGGGTCATGTTCTCACGGTCTAGTTGCGCGAGATAGGTGGTGATCGCGGTTTCAATCTTGTCCACGGCGTTGTCGAGCTGTCTGGCCTGCACCATCCGATGGCGGTTATCGCGTTTGAACCCGGCACGCGCATACAGCAATAGAGTCTGCAGCATGTCGGCCATACGTAATGCCTCGCGAGCGGCGTTGCCCAGCGCAACCGCGGGAACATCATGGGCGGATTCGTCCAGATACTGCGGTCGCGAGGGATCATTAGGATCCGTGCGTTTGGGCAGCCAACGGGTCAACAACGCCGCGTATGGCGTCAGTAATGGCAAGAACACCAACGCGATCGCAAGGTTGAAGACGGTGTGGAAATTCGCCACCAGTCGGGCGTCATTGCCTCCCATCGCATGCATCCAGTCCGGCAGCCAAGGCAGCAGCAGCAGCCCGACAATCACCCCTAGGATGCGGGTGAGCAGATTACCCAAGGGCAAGCGACGCGAGGCAGGATCGTCGCCCGTGACTCCTTCGATCATGGGATTAATCGCTGTGCCCAGATTGGCGCCCAACACCATGGCCAATGCCATCGCGGGCGTCACCAGATGGTTATCGGCAAGCGACATGGTCAGCACCACGATGGCCACGCTAGAGTGTGCGGCCCACGTCAATGCTGCGGTCAACAACACGGCGGCCACCGGTTGACTGGCCAACGCGCCCAGGATCAGACCGAAGAGCGGTGCGTCCTGCAGCGGCGAGAACAGCTCAACCAGTTGGTGCAAAGACAGCAGCAATAGCCCCAACCCAATGAACACCCGCCCCAGATCCCGCGCGCGTCCGGCCGGATAATGACGGAACATCCACACACCAACCAGAATCAATATCGGTCCGAGCTGCGTCAGGTC
>NZ_WSJA01000044.1:0-209 GCF_009763235.1 Bordetella sp. 15P40C-2 | reverse complement strand
GCCAGGAATTTCGGCAGCATTTTTTGTGCGCGTTTGGCCTTTAAGCTCTTCAAAACCAGAAATCCGTTGAGCTGCTGTTTGGCGAAATACAACGCCTGCAGCACAGGCATCTGCGCCAGATAGCGGTGCAGCGTTTCCTTCTGCATGGCGGTCAACTTCCAGCGATGACGACGCATCAGACTCAACAGCCCCCGGTTTTTACGACCGTC
>NZ_WSJA01000005.1:0-70629 GCF_009763235.1 Bordetella sp. 15P40C-2 | reverse complement strand
TCGTCGAGCCGGAACCTGAGCCCGAACCCGTCGTCGAGCCCGAGCCAGAACCCGTGGTCGAGCCTGAACCGGAGCCGGAACCCGAGCCGGTCATCCCGCCGCCGCCCGTGCCGGAGCCCGCGCCTAAGCCCAAGCCAAAGCCTCAGCCCAAGCCGAAGCCCAAGGTCGAGAAACCGGTAGAAAAACCGAAACCGCCAAAGCCAGCCCCTGCGCCTAAACCCGCGCCGACCCCGCCCGTCGCACCGCCCTCCGGCGCGCCGGAGGGTGGCAAGGTGAACCAGGCGCCGGTTCAAGGCCCGCCGCCGGATCAACCTATCATGGTCTCCAGCGTGGAATACGTCGGTCGTCGGCCGATGCCGGAGTACCCCAGCATGTCGCGTCGTTTCCGTGAAGAGGGGCGGGTGATTATTCTGGTGGAGATCAATACCAGCGGCATCGTGCAAAAAGCCACGATCGATAAGAGCTCGGGTTTCCCCCGTCTCGATGAGTCCGCGTTGACGGCCGCGCGTAAAGCGCGGTTCAAACCCTTGATGCGCAATGGCGTGGCGTACCCCGCCAAGGCCAAATTACCGTTCGATTTCGTGATGAGGAACTGAGATGTCCAACGCTATGCAAAACGCCATTCTGGTGGCGCAGGCGAGCACCACGCCGGCAGCGCCTGCTGCCTCCAGTGCCGCGCCAGCGGCAGGCGGGGCGATTGATTCTGCCGTGTCTAATGCGGCTGCCGGCACGCAGCTGGCCAGCGACGCGCTGCAGCAGTCCGGGCCTGCGTTGTCGCAGGCAGGCAATACCCTGCAGTCAGCGGCTGCCGGGATGCAGGGCGCGGCGCCGGATATGGGTTTTATGCACTTTATCGCGCAAAGCGATTTTGTCGGCAAAGGCCTGTTTTTTATCCTGATCGTCATGTCGCTGGTGACCTGGTACCTGATCCTGGTCAAGTTCATCAGCAATGTGCGCATGCGCCGCCGCTCGTACGAATTTCTGAACAAGTTTTGGAATTCCAGCTCGTTGGAGCAGGTTGAAAATGAAATCGTCACGCACGGCGCGAACGATCCTTTCTCGCATTTGACCAGTCATGCCATGCATGCGCAAAAGCATCATGCGAAGTTTGGCGCCACCAAGCTGGAAGAATCCGGCGGCAACGGCGAATTCGTTACCCGCACCATGCGCAAGGTCATCGACGAGGAAACGGCGAAACTCGAGAACGGCTTGACCGTTCTGGCCTCGGTGGGCTCGACTGCGCCGTTCGTTGGGTTGTTCGGTACGGTGTGGGGCGTGTATCACGCACTGGTGGGTATTGGTCTGGCCGATGGCGTGACGATTAATCGTATCGCGGGCCCGGTGGGCGAAGCGCTGATCATGACCGGCCTGGGCCTGGCCGTGGCCATCCCAGCGGTGCTGGCCTATAACGCCTTTGTTCGTAATAACCGTGTGTTCCTCTCGCGCTTGGACGCTTTCGCGCACGACCTGTTTGCCTTTTTGAGCACGGGTCAGCAGGTAGAGTTGTCGGATGGTAAGGTGCGTGCGCTGCGTCGCCACGCCCAAAATGGGAACGGCCGGGGAGCGCAATAATGGCTTTTGGCAGCTTCGACAGCAAGGGTCCCGGCGGCCACACCGTGTCGGAAATCAACATGGTGCCGCTGATCGACGTCATGCTGGTGCTGCTGGTGATTTTCATCATCACGGCGCCTTTGATGGCGCATTCGGTGCGCATCAATATGCCGCAGGTCAGCTCGGAGCCGATTGAGCAGGAGCCCAAGAGCGTGGATCTGGCGATCGATGCGGCGGGCGCCTTGTTCTGGGACGATCAGCCGGTGGCCATTGACGATCTGCCCAATCGATTCCTGACCATGGCGCAGAACAAGCCGCAACCTGAGCTGCGCATTCGCGCCGATCTGAATACGCGGTATGAGGTGTTGGCGAAAGTGATGGCTGCCGCGCGGCGGTCTGGCCTGGCCAAGATCGGTTTCATTACGACGCCGGCACCGGATGGCGGTGCGCCTGCGGCTGCCGCGGGTCAGCCCTCAGCGGTGACGCCGCCTGCCGCTCAGCCGGCCGCGCCTGCCCCGGCACAGTAAGGCCGCGAGGACCGGCTCCTCTGCATCACTACGCCAGCTGTGGTGCGCCATGTGCGTCGCCAGAGCTGGCGTAGTGCTTTTGTAGTGAGGCGGTGCGATCTTTTGGTTTCTTCCCTTTTCCCCTTCGCGCTAGAATGCCGCCATGCGAGTACTTGTTATTGAAGACGACACCACCCTGGGCCATGCGCTTCAGGAGTTCCTGGCCGATCAGGGGTATGCGGTCGACTGGCTGACGGACGGGGATAAGGTCATCGGCGCGCTCGCCGGACAGGCCTATGACCTGCTGTTGCTGGATTTGAACTTGCCCGGACGCAGTGGTCTGGATGTATTGCGGCAATTGCGACAGGACGGCAATCAGGTGCCGGTGTTGATCGTGACGGCGCGCGATGGTCTGGAAGACCGCGTCGCCGGGCTGGACGCCGGCGCGGACGACTACGTCACCAAGCCTTTTGACCTGCCTGAACTGGCCGCGCGCGTGCGCGTTTTTGGCCGTCGTAGGGCGGGGCAGGCACAGCCACTGATCGAAGTCGGTCCCTTGAGCTTCGATACCGTCGGACGCGAGGTGCGTGCCAATGGGCAGCGTCTGTCGCTGTCGGTGCGTGAACTGTCGGTGCTGGAAATGTTGATGGCCCGCGCCGGTCGTGTGGTGACTAAGCGTCAGATCGTGAATTCCTTATCGGCGTGGGATGCCGACTTCAGCGAGAACGCAGTGGAGGTCTATGTGTACCGTCTGCGTAAACGTCTTGAGGGCACGGGCGCCAGTATTCTGACAGTGCGTGGCTTCGGTTATATGCTGGAGACGCAGTCCGCGTGAACATCTCGCGTCGGCCCGAGCCTCATGGCGCGAAAGTGCCACCTCAGTCGTCGGCCTCGAGTTCATCTCCTGGCAGTGCGCCGGGCAACGAGCGTTGGGCGTTTCCACGAGGGTCACTGGCGCGCTACCTGGTAAAACGGCTGCTGCCGCCTATCCTTGTCCTCGTCGTTCTGGATCTGATCGCTACCTGGGTCATCAGTCATAAGCTGGATATGGCCGGGTGGATGCTGGAGGACTTCTTTTGGCTGATGGTCGGCGGACAAGCTGTGCTGGTCGCCGTCTTTGCCTTTGTGATCGTGCAGGGCGTGCGCTCCGGCCTGCGGTCGGTCAATCATCTGTCCGAAGAAATCCGTCAGCGTTCGATCGACGATATGCAGCCCTTGGAAGTGGCTGGCGTACCGGCGGAGATCGAGCCGCTCGTGCGGCATACCAATGACCTCTTGTTGAGGCTGGACGCATCGCTTGCCGCGCAACGTCGATTCATCGGCCACGCGGCCCATCAACTGCGCACCCCGTTAAGCGGGCTGCGCATGGAATCCGAGCTCATGCTCTCACGGCCGCTGCCCGACGATGTTCGCGTGCGCGCGCAGCGCATCAAGGCGGTCAGCGATCGCATGATCCGATTGGGTCAGCAGTTGCTGGTGTTGGCGCGCGCCGACCCAAATGCGCGCCCTCAGGATAGTTTTGTCCGTATCGATCTCTGCGATTGGGTGAGGGCGAGCGGCGCGGAATGGATCCCTCATGCCCACGCCGAGCATTTCGCAATCGATCTGGTAGCGCCTGATCATCCGGTGTGGATCGATGGCGATCCGTTGCTGTTGGACGAGTTGCTGGGCAATCTGATCGACAATGCCGTGCGCTACGGCAACGATACGGGCCGCATCACGCTGACCGTGGGCGAGAATCCGCCGACCTTGGTCGTCGAGGACGATGGCCCGGGCATACCGCCCGAGGAACGCGAGCGGGTCTTCGAGGCCTTTTATCGTTCGCCGGGCAATGGCGCGGGCGGGTCCGGACTGGGCCTGGCGATCGTGCGCGAGATCGCCCACGCCCATGGCGCCTGGTGGAAGCTGACAAGCCGGCCCGAGTACGCGGGCACGCGTTTATCCGTGGTGTTTCCGGGGCCCCGCAAAGGGGCGCAGTTGACTCGGCAGGATCGTACATCCTGAGCGATTGGAGGTCCGATGAGTTCGACTGGGCAGGATCCCGCGGTGTCCACCGCGCATGCGTCGACTAAGCACGCCGCGCTGATGCTGGGTGCGCTTGGCGTGGTTTATGGTGATATCGGCACCAGTCCACTCTATACCCTGCGCGCGTGTCTGGCCGGCTTCGATCGGGTCGAGCCACATCATGTACTCGGTGTGCTGTCGATCTTGTTCTGGCTGCTCATGCTGGTCGTGTCGTTCAAGTATGTGATGCTGGTGCTGCGAGCCGATAACCGGGGCGAAGGCGGCACCTTGGCGCTATTGGAGCTGGCGGTGCGTGGACGGGCAGGGCGCGCGCGTTTGCTGCTCGTGGTCTTGGGTATTTTTGGTGCGGCGCTGTTCTACGGCGACAGCATCATCACGCCGGCCATATCGGTGTTATCCGCACTGGAGGGCATAGGCGTCGTGTCGCACAGGCTGGATCCGTGGGTCGTGCCGCTAGCGTTGCTTGTGTTGCTGGTTTTATTTTTGATACAGCACCAAGGTACAGGTGCGATGGGGCGGCTGTTCGGGCCGGTGATGGCGGTGTGGTTCGCGACGATGGCTGCGCTGGGTCTGAGGCAAATTGTGCATGCCCCGCAGGTATTGGAAGCGTTGAATCCCCTGATCGGCCTGCAGTTCATTGCAGAGTTCCCAGGACGCAGCTTTGTGCTGCTCGGTGCCGTGGTGCTGGCCTTGACCGGCGCCGAAGCCTTGTACGCGGATATGGGTCATTTTGGCAGGCAGGCAATCCGACGCGCCTGGTTCTCGATGGTGTTGCCGGCGTTGGGGCTTTGCTATTTTGGGCAGGGCGCATTGCTGCTGCAGGACCCGACGGCGATACGCAATCCCTTTTTTCTGATGGCGCCGCAGTGGGCGTTGGTGCCCTTGGTGATGCTGGCGACGGTAGCCACCGTCGTCGCGGCGCAGGCGGTGATTTCCGGGGCGTTCTCGGTAACGCGTCAGGCGATCCAACTCGGGTATTGGCCACGCATGCAGATTCTGCACACCTCTGCCGCAGAGAAGGGGCAGATCTATCTGCCGCAAGTGAACGCGTGGCTCCTGGTGTCGGTGTTGATTCTTGTGCTGGTGTTCCAGAGTTCTGAAAATCTCGCCGCAGCCTATGGCTTTGCCGTGACCGGGACGATGCTCACGACTACCCTGCTGGCGTTTACGGTGTTGCCGCGCGGCTCGACTGGCATGCGACGCGCGTTGTGGCTGAGCGCGCTTGGCGTTTTCCTGCTGGTGGATCTATTGCTCTTCAGCGCGAATGCGGCAAAGATTCACGAAGGCGGATGGCTACCCTTGATGGTGGGCATCGTGATGTTTTCCTTGATGATGACCTGGCGCCGCGGGCGACAGCTTTTAGCCTTGCGACACCAGCGCGATCAGGAAGCGCTACCCGCGTTTCTGGAGCAGTTGCAGCAGCATCCGCCGGCGCGTGTACCAGGGACGGCAGTCTTCTTGACGATGACGCCTGGCAGGGTGCCCGCCGCCTTGCTGCATAATCTGAAGCACAACAAGGTGCTGCACGAACACACGGTATTTCTCACGCTGGAAGTCGTGGACGTGCCCTACGTGTCGGATGAAGAGCGATTCCTGGTCGAGCCTGTGGGCATGGATAGCTGGCAGATCGCCGTGCACTACGGCTTTAAGGAAGACCCGAACGTGCCGCATGTGCTCAGACTGATCTCCGAGGCGTATCCGGAAATCGACCTGGAGCCGATGCGTACCTCGTATTTCTTATCGCGCCAGACGATTGTGGCCGCGCGTCAGCCGGCCATGGGGCGCTGGCGCATGGGCGTATTCTCGTTCATGGCGCGTAATGCGATGCGCAGCACACTGTTTTTTAAGATCCCGCCAAATCGCGTGGTCGAAATGGGCATGCAGGTTGAGATCTGAAGCGAATCCGCGGGTAAGAGGCCAACGATCGCCCTGACGCTGTAAAACAAACGGCCGCTCACCCTAAGGTGGCGGCCGTTATATCTGCGCTTGTCAGCTTGCGCGTTTACTTCTTGCCAGAGTCCTTCAACTGAGGCAGCGCCGTGCCCGACGAGGCGAGCAAGCCAGTCTGCACGTACGTGAAGAGCTTGGCGCGCGTGTCGGTGATGTCCAGGTTACGCATCGTCAGCTGGCCGATACGGTCGGCCGGCGTGAAGGGTGCGTTCTCGACTTTTTCCATCGACAGGCGCTCGGGCGCGTAGGTCAGGTTGGGCGATTCGGTGTTCAACAACGAATAGTCGTTGCCCCGGCGCAGTTCCAGCGTGACTTCGCCCGTGACCGCGCGCGCGACCCAACGCTGAGCGGTTTCGCGCAGCATGATGGCTTGCGGATCGAACCAGCGGCCTTGGTACAGCAGACGGCCCAGCTTGCGGCCGTTGTCGCGGTATTGCTCGATGGTGTCTTCGTTATGGATGCCCGTGACCAAGCGCTCGTAGGCGATGAACAGCAGCGCCATGCCCGGGGCTTCGTAGATGCCGCGGCTCTTGGCTTCGATGATGCGGTTCTCGATCTGGTCGCTCATGCCCAGGCCATGACGGCCGCCGATGCGGTTGGCTTCGAGCATCAGTTCGACCGGGTCGGCGTATTCGACGCCGTTGAGGGCGACGGGTTGGCCTTCCTCGAAACGGATGGTGACTTCCTCGGCCTTGACCTCGACGTCATCGCGCCAGAATGCCACGCCCATGATGGGCTTGACGATGCGGATGCCGGAGTTCAGATGTTCGAGGTCCTTGGCTTCGTGGGTCGCGCCCAGCAGGTTCGAATCGGTCGAGTAGGCTTTTTCGGCCGACATTTTGTAGTCAAAGCCCGCCTGACGCATGTACTCGGACATCTCGGAACGGCCGCCGAGTTCGTCGATGAAGCGCTGGTCGAGCCAGGGCTTGTAGATCTGCAGGTTGGGGTTGGTGAGCAAACCGTAGCGATAGAAGCGCTCGATGTCGTTGCCCTTGAACGTGCTGCCGTCGCCCCAGATGTTGACGTCGTCTTCTTTCATGGCGGCCACGAGCATGGTGCCCGTGACGGCGCGGCCGATAGGCGTGGTGTTGAAGTACGTCAGGCCGCCGGTCGAGACGTGGAAGGCGCCTGCCTGCAAGGCGGCGATGCCTTCGGCCACGAGCTGTGCGCGGCAGTCGATCAAACGGGCTTTTTCAGCGCCGTAGGCCAGGGCCTTGCGCGGGATCTCGTCGTAATCGGATTCGTCAGGTTGACCGAGGTTGGCAGTGTAGGCGTAGGGGATGACGCCATTGTTGCGCATCCACAGCAGGGCCGCGCTGGTATCCAGGCCGCCCGAAAAGGCGATGCCGACTTTCTGGCCGAGGGGCAGATTGGGAAGAATTGTGGTCATGGTGTGATCTAAAGCGCCTACGGGGACGTATAGGACGAAACAAAAGGGCGACGGAGAGGCAAGGCCAGAGGCCCACGAAGGGCCGGGCATCGCTGCCGAATCGGCCATTTTAGCGCGTTTGAATGCGCATCGCGGGCACCGTCATGCCGTGCCCGCGCGCTGCGTCGATTAATCGATCTTGCCGAGCAGCAAGAATTCCATGAGGGCTTTTTGCACGTGGAGGCGGTTTTCGGCTTCGTCCCAGACCACGCTTTGCGGGCCGTCGATGACTTCGCCGGTGACTTCTTCGCCGCGATGGGCGGGCAGGCAGTGCATGAATACCGCGCTCGGATCGGCCACGGCCATCATTTCGGCATCGACGCACCAGTCGGCGAAGGCCGCGCGGCGGGCTTCGTTTTCGGCTTCGTAGCCCATGCTGGTCCAGACGTCCGTCGTCACAAGATGCGCGCCACGGCAGGCCTCGACCGGGTCGGAGAACTGGCGCAGCACCGTTTCCGGCGGATTGCCGATACGGTTGGCCTCCAGCTCGTAGCCGGGCGGGGTGGAGACGTGCAGCGTAAAGCCCAACATCTCGGCTGCTTGCAGCCAGGTGTAGGACATGTTGTTGGCGTCACCGATCCATGCCACCGTCTTGCCGGCGATGGACCCGCGATGCTCGATAAA
This sequence comes from Bordetella sp. 15P40C-2, assembly GCF_009763235.1. Classification (NCBI taxonomy): domain Bacteria; kingdom Pseudomonadati; phylum Pseudomonadota; class Betaproteobacteria; order Burkholderiales; family Alcaligenaceae; genus Bordetella; species Bordetella sp. 15P40C-2. Next base: position 62,544 of record NZ_WSJA01000005.1, on the reverse strand, counting down.
CGTGAAAATATCGGCCAGGATCTGGCAGGGGTGGTACTCGTTGGTCAGGCCGTTGATGACCGGCACGCGCGAATGCGCGGCGAAACGCTCGATTCGGGTTTGCTCGAACGTGCGGATCATGACGATGTCGACCATGCGCGAGATCACGCGCGCCGTGTCTTCGATCGGCTCGGAGCGGCCCAACTGCGAGTCATTTGAGGTAAGGTTGATGACCGAGCCGCCCATTTGATACATGCCGGCCTCGAACGACACGCGGGTACGCGTGCTGGCTTTTTCGAACACCATCGCGAGGGTGCGATCGTGTAGCGGCATATGAGGCTCGTAGCGTTTGAACTTGTCCTTGATCAGGCGAGCGCGATCGAGCACATAGGCGATTTCGCTAGGGGAAAAATCCCGAAACTGCAGGAAGTGCCGCAAGGGGCCGGTCTGGTGCGAAGGCAATGTCATGGTGCAAGAGGGCAAGGCCAAAACATCAATCATATACAATTCGCGGCGCGGGTCACATCTTTGTCGTTAGTCCCATCTGATGCTGCACACGGGGTCCGCGGTGAAAAATTCATGACAGATCGCGTCAAACAATTCGTTATTCATGGCGTCACAGAGAGTGGCGCCCGTTTCCGACCCAGTGATTGGGCCGAGCGCCTCGCCGGCGTCATGGCCCAGTTTCGGCCGCCTGGCACGACCGGCAGTCACCTGACCTACTCGCCTTATGTGCTGCCAACCTTGATCGATGGGGTGCGGGGTATCGTGGTCGATCAGCGGCTGCGCGAACTGGAGCCGCTGGCATATAAATTCGTCGTGGACTTCGCTCGCGACAACAATCTGAAAACCGAAGAGCGCGAGGTCTGAGTTCCAGACGGGGCTCCTCGTCATTTGTTGCTCTGGGTGAGGGGCGCAGCGCACCTGCACGCCCTTGGCGAATGCGAATTTTTTCCGTGATGCGATAGCTCTTGGCGAGCTATCGCATGTCGTGGCAATTATTCGACCGGCGTGACCAGTTTGCCGCTCTGGAAGAATGACGCCAGGTTTTCCAGCATCAGGTCTTCCATCGCCATGCGGGTCTCGTAGCTTGCGCTGCCGATATGCGGCAAGAGCACCGTGTTATCGCTGTCGATGAGTGCTTCGGGCACGTTGGGCTCGAACTCGAATACGTCCAAGGCGGCGCCGCCGAGCTTGCCGCTTTCGAGTGCAGCGATCATCGCTTGTTCATCAATCACAGGACCGCGCGCGATATTGACGATGATGCCCTTGGGGCCTAGCGCTTCGAGGACGTCTTTGTTGACCAAGTGGCGGGTCTCGGGGCCGCCGACCGTGGCGACGACGAGGAAATCCGCCCATGCGGCGAGGTCAACCAGCGATGCCTCATAGCCGTAGGGCACGTCGGTGCGCTCGCGACGGTTGTGATAGCGCACGTCCATGTTGAACCCTTTGCCGCGTTCGGCAATGGCTTGGCCGATACGGCCCAGACCGACAATGCCCAGTTTCTTGCCGCTGACGCGGATGCCCAGCGGAATCGAGCCATGCACCTGGCCCCAGCGGCCCGCGCGCACGAAACGGTCGCCCTGACTCATGCGGCGGGCGCCCGCGATCATCAGACCCCAGGCGAGATCGGCCACGCAATCGGTCAACACGTCCGGCGTGTTGCTGACCACCACGCCACGCGCTTGCGCGGCCTTCAGGTCGATAGTCTCGTAGCCAACGCCCCAGCTGCAGATCGCCTTGAGATCGGGTAGCGCATTGATTAGCTCAGCGTTTGCGCCCATGTTGGCGGAGGTCACCATGGCGGTGATGCCCCGACCGTGCTCGGCCAGCGCGGCCAAGGCCGCGCTGCGATCGCCGTAGCTCCAAAACTCAAACACGTCGTAATCTTTGGCCAACCGTTGGTTGGCAGAGGGGGAGCCGGACAGAGAGCCGACCTGAAGAATGCGTGGCTTGGTGGTCATGTCGTTGCGGTTAAGGGTCGAAAAAGTCAATGCTACTGGATTATTGGCGCATTACTGCAATTCAATGCCGCCGTCTTTGATTACCTTTTTCCAGCGGGCGACTTCTTCTTTTTGGAAGGCGGCGAACTCCTCGGGGGTGTTCGCGACCACCTCAAAGCCCAGGCCTTGGAGCGTCTTGGTCACGCCGGGTTCTTGCAGCGTTTCGCGCAATGCGCTGGACAATTTGTTCACGACAGGTTCGGGCGTGTCCTTGGGCACGGCAAATCCTTGCCAGGAATAGACCACCATGTCTTTAACGCCAGCCTCCCCGAGGGTGGGCACGTCGGGCAGTTCGGGCGAGCGTTTTTCGCCGGTGATGGCCAATGCTTTGAGCTTGCCGGCCTGCACGTGTTTTTGGACCGCGCCTAAATTCTGGAACGACACGTTGACCTGTCCGCCCATCAGGTCGGCAATCGCCGCGCCGCCGCCGCGATAGGGCACGTCTACGCCAGTGGTGCCGGTGCGTTGACGGAAGAGGATGGCGGAAAGGTGATCCGATGAGCCGGTGCCGGAGGAGGCGTAGGAAACCGCCCCGGGATTTTTCTTGGCGTATTCGACTAGTTCGGCAACCGTGTTGGGAGGAAAGGAAGGCGGAGCAACAAGGATGTTGGGGTTGCGCACGGCCTGCGTGAGATACGTGAAGTCTTTGCTGGGGTTGTACGACAGCTCTTTGTAGAGGGCCTCGTTGATCGCGAACGTGCCGATAGAGCCCACCATCATGGTGTAGCCATCGGGCGTGGAACGCGCCAGCGCCTGCGCGCCGATGGCGCTATTGGCCCCGGGCTTGTTCTCTGCGACAAAGGTCTGCCCCAGCCGTTTCTGCATGCCGGGCAATACTGCGCGTGCGGTAATGTCGGAAGAGCCGCCCGGCACGAATGGCACGATGACGGTGACGGGCTTATTGGGATAGTCGTCCGCGTGAACGGGGGCGGTGCCGAGCAGGGTGACGCCAGCCGTGGCCAGCGCGAGGATGGTTTTTTTCATAGTGTCTCCGGGAGCGCGCGCATTGCGCATCTTGTCAAACAAACACAGTCATTGAAGGTATGCTTGTCAACCAAGTATACTTTTTTGATCGGATAACGTGGGCGTTGCGCGGTAGGAATTTGGCAGTACATACCCTAGTGTGAGTCGATCCTTGCAACCGAATAACAATACGTGGAGACAGTGAGATGAAGACCAGTTTTGGGGACGCGGATGCCAATTCGGCGCGCGAGCCGAGGGAGCATGTCGATGCGGGCATGATCGATCCGCATCGACGTAAATGGTTAGCCGGCGCGGGCGCCATGGCGGTGACTTTCCCGACATTCGCGCGCGCTTGGCAACCCGCGCAAGCGTATCCCGATCCTGCGATTGAAATACTGGACCCGGCTTTTGAGTCCTATCGTCTCTTTAACGCGGGCATCGAACGTATCGCCACGGGCATGCGTTGGAATGAGGGCCCGGTATGGTTCGGTGATGGACGTTTCCTGTTGTGGAGCGATATTCCGAACGATCGCATCATGAAGTGGGAAGCCTCCACGGGAGCAGTCAGCGAATTCCGCAAGCCTTCGAACTTCGCGAATGGGAATACGCGGGATCGTCAGGGTCGTCTGGTGACTTGCGAGCATCTGACCCGTCGCGTCACGCGTACGGAATACGATGGCTCGATCACAGTATTGATGGACAGCTACGACGGCAAGCCGCTGAATTCGCCCAACGACGTGATTTGTCATTCCGATGGATCGATCTGGTTCACGGATCCGCCATTCGGGATTGGCGGCTACTACGAGGGCCGCAAGGCGACGGCAGAATTGCCGCATTCGGTCTATCGCATCGACGCGGAAACGGGCAAGGGCGAGGCGATTATCACGGACCTGAAAGGGCCCAATGGATTATGTTTTTCGCCTGATGAGTCGTTGTTGTATGTGGTCGAAGGCCGCGCCACGCCGAATCGTTTGATTCACGTGTATGACGTGCTCGAAGGTGGTAAAAATCTGGGCAATCGCCGCGTGTTCCTTGACGCTCAGGGTGGCACGATAGACGGCATGCGTTGTGACGTGGATGGCAATCTGTGGTTGGGCTGGGGCATGGGTGAGGGTAAAGACGGCGTGATGGTGGTATCGCCGCAAGGCAAACGCATCGGTCATATCCATCTGCCCGAGCGCTGCGCCAATCTGTGTTTTGGCGGCGAGCATCGCAATCGTTTATTCATGGCATCGTCGCATTCGATATATGCCTTATACGTGAACACGCAAGGCGTGGCGGGTGGCTGAAAAAACAATGTCGACCAAGCGCAAATCCCCGCAAACCGCCGCTGGCGCGGCCACGAAGCCGACGCAGGCCGATGCGGTAGTAGGCGTCGCGGCGCTCGATCGTGGCCACCGCGTGCGTTTGGCCGACCAGCTCTACGGCAGGATCTTCGAACAGATTGTCGAGGGCCATTTGAATGTGGGTGACAAGCTGCCCTCGGAACATGAAATCTGCGACCGGTTCAGCGTTTCGCGGCCGGTGGTGCGCGAGGCATTGCTACGGCTGCGCGCCGATGGCTTGATCACGGCGCATCAAGGACTGGGCACCTTCGTCAGTCATCAGCCGGCGCCGCGCCTGAAAACTTTTAGCGATGTGGGCAATGTCAGCGCGTATTTGCGCGCGCAGGAGATCCGTGTGGCGTTGGAGGGCGATGCCGCGCGGCTGGCGGCCTTGCGCCGTACCGATGACGAACTGCACCACATTGCCGAGGCGCATGAGGCGTTTTTAGAAGAACTGGAGCATGGACATGTGTCCGCGAGTACGGATCTGGCATTTCATGCCAGCATCGCCCAAGCGACAGGCAACGATTATTACTTGGGCGTGCTCGTATCGATACACGAATCCATCAGCGGGTTCATGCGGCTGACGCTGAATCTCACGCGCACGGGGTCGCGCCAGCGTGCGCAACGGGTGGCCGACGAGCACAGCGCCATCCTTGCCGCGATACGCGAGCAGGACGGCGAGCGCGCGCGCATCGCGATGCAGTTCCATTTGGGGCAAGCGCGTCATCGGCTGGTGGATCGGGAGCGGGATCAATAATCGAGGCCATGCGTGCAATCGCAGGTCGGCGTTTTAGACGACATAGAGCGGACGATGCGTCCGGAGGAGAGGAGTGTGCAGGTTGATAGTCGTCAGGTGAAGCATGTGCCGGTCGAGCGCGTGCGATTACAGATTTACCGCGTGCTGACACAATGGGGAATGCCCGAGGATTTGGCCGGGACGACGGCCGATCTCATGGCGGAAACGGATTTGCTGGGGATAGATTCGCACGGCATTTCGATGTTGCCTGCGTATGAAAACAAGCTGCGCGCAGGCACCTTGCAGATTGGTGCACGACCGCGCGTGGTGCGCGATAGTCTGTGCACGGCGGTGCTCGATGGTATGGCGGGTTTAGGCTATCCCGTATCTGCCCAAGCCATGAATCTCGCTGTCGACAAGGCGCTCGAGCATGGCGTGGGGGCTGTTTCGGTGCGCAATTCTCATCACTTTGGCGCTGCGGGCGTCTACGCGCGCATCGCGGTGCGGCGAGGTGTCGTGGGTCTGGTGACCAGTAGTGCGACGACGCTCATCATGGTGCCAACGAATGGCGCGGCGCCCATGCTCGGCACAAACCCGATTGCGTTTGCCGCACCCACGGCGCGCCACGAGCCTTTCGTGCTCGACATGGCCACCACGACCGTGGCGGCCAACAAAGTGAAGGTCTACGATTTTCATGGCAAGACCTTGCCCGAGGGCTGGGCGGTGGACGACAAGGGGCGCAGCGTCACCAACGCGGCCGAAGCCATGGGCTATATCTTCGAGCAGCGCGGCGGCGGTTTGACGCCGCTGGGTGGCACGCCGGCGATGAGTAGTCATAAAGGCTATGGCTTGGCCATGATGGCGCAGATTCTTGGCGGCACGCTCAGCGGCAGCGCCTTGGCCGCCCGCCAGATGGCGACCCGTAAACCTGGTGACCCGGACGACATAGGCCATTTTTTCCTGGCGCTCAATCCAGAGGCGTTTCGTGATTCTGGCTCCTTCACCGAGGAGCTGGACGACGCTATCGATACGCTGCACCAGACGCCGCCCGCCGATCCCGCCAAGCCCGTGCAGGTGGCCGGGGAGGTCGAGGCGCAAGAGCGCGCGCGTCGCGAGAACGAGGGGGTTCCCATTCCGCCGGCGCTGGAGGCCAAGCTGCGCGCGATCTGCGAACGCAGTGGCGTGGAGTATGTGCTGTCGGGCGATTGATCGCCCCGGCCCCGACAACAACGAGGGCGAATCCAGCTCTCGATAATTAAGGAGATGACATCATGAAAATGAATAAGAAAGCGTTCCACCCGAGCCGTCGTGCGGCAATTTCCGTCATGGGACGTGGGCTGGGCGCAGCCGCCCTGGCGCTGTCGATGACGGCGCTGGGTACGGGTGCGGCATTCGCGCAGGACTGGCCGAACAAGCCCGTGCGCCTCGTCGTGCCATTCCCGGCTGGCGGCAGCACCGACGCGGTCGGCCGCCTGTTGGCCGCGGAGCTGGCGAAAGACCTCGGTCAGAACGTTATCGTGGAGAACAAAGGTGGCGCCAACGGAAACATCGGCTCGGATGCCGTGGCGAAATCCGAAGGCGATGGCTATACCCTGCTGCTCTCCGGCGTAGGCTCGAACGCCATCAATTATTCGATCTACAAGTCCATGCCGTATAGCGACAAGGACTTCAAGCACGTGTCCTTGCTGGCTCGCGGGCCTAATGTCTTGGTGGCAAATCCCGAGTTTCCGGCCAAGACGTTCAAGGAATTTATCGAGCTGGCCAAAGCCGAACCGGGTAAATACACGCACGCCAGCTCGGGCAGTGGCTCATCGGGTCACCTGGCGATGGAAATGCTCAAGCAAGCCGCCGGCATCGACTTGATGCACGTGCCATACAAGGGAGGCGCCGCCGCGATTACCGACACGATTGGGGGCCGCGTTTCGGTGCTGTTTTTGAACCAGGACAACCTGCTGCCGCAGGTGCAATCCGGCAAGCTGCGCGCCCTGGCGGTGGCCAGCGAGAAGCGCAACCCCGCCTATCCGGATACGCCCACCATCGCGGAATCGGGTTACCCGGGTTTCGCGGCGGAGTCCTGGTTTGGACTGTCTGCCCCGGCTGGTACGCCTGACGCGGTGGTCGACCGCTTGAATAAGGCGACCGTCAAAGCCTTGTCGAACCCGGAACTGCGTAACAAGCTCGAAAGCGTGGGCTTTGTCATCGTCGCCAGCAATCCGCAGGAATTTTCTACCTTTGTCTCGAACGAGATCGATAAATGGGGCAAGGCGGCCAAAGAATCGGGCGCAACGCTCGATTAACGCCAAGTCCAACCGTTTCAAGGAATCAACATGACTTCACCCGTGCCTAATCGTTTTCGCCAGCAAATCCTGGCGCGCGAGCGGCTGATCGGTTTTTGGATGTGTATGTCTAACCACCTGACCGCAGAGTTGGCGGGCCTGGCGGGTTACGACTGGCTGTTGGTGGATGGGGAACATTCACCTAACGAAATCTCGCTGATGATGCAGCAGTTGCAAGCGCTGCAGGGTAGTAACAGCGCAGCGGTCGGGCGGCCGTCTTGGAACGATCCGGTCGAGATCAAGCGGATGCTGGACATCGGGTTTTACAACCTGCTCATCCCCTTCATCGAGTCCGGCGACGATGCGCGCCGTGCCGTGGCCGCTACGCGCTACCCGCCGCAAGGTATGCGCGGTGTGGCGGGCATGCAGCGTAGCAACCGCTACGGCACGGTGCCTGATTATCTGCACACCATTAACGACAATATCTGCGTGCTGCTGCAGATCGAAAGCCGCGCTGGTGTCGAGGCGGTGGACGATATTGCATCGGTGGAAGGGGTGGATGGCGTCTTTATCGGCCCTTCGGACCTGGCCGCTGGTCTGGGGCATATCGGTAATCCGGGGCATCCAGAGGTTCAGGAGGCAATTCGCCATCTGTACGAGCGCATCACCGCCCATGGCAAGGCTGTGGGTACCTTGGCGCCAGTGCCGGCGGACGCCCGCCGCTACCTGGACATGGGTATGCACTTCGTGGCCGTAGGCACCGATCTGGGTGTGTTCAAGCAAGCCACGTTCGCATTACGCGAATCGTTCGCGAAGTAAGCGAGGACGCTCCCGGCTCATGTGGGCCGGGGGCGATAGGTCCTGGGCTCTGAAAGCCGCAAAAAAACCTACGCAGCAATAACAAAAGGATGCCCAAAGGCATCCTTTTGTTTTGCCGTATTCATGCAGCCCTGCGGAGCAGGGACAGCAGAATGGCTTAAGCCAGCGCCTTGATGGCAGCGGCCAGGCGGCTCTTGTGGCGAGCAGCCTTGTTCTTGTGGATGATGTTCTTGTCAGCCACGCGGTCGATCACGCTGGTGGCTTTCTGGAACACCTCACTAGCCGCCGCCTTGTCGCCGGCTTCGATCGATTGGCGTACGCGCTTGATGGCGGTGCGCAGCATCGAGCGCAGGCTGGAGTTGTGCTTGTTACGCTCGACGGATTGACGAGCGCGCTTGCGGGCTTGGGCGGTATTGGCCATGTGTGAATAAATTAAGTGAATTCGGCAAAGTCCAACATTTTAGCAACTTTACCGGGGATTGCAAGAGGGTTCACTCGGTCTAGGGCGTTTGGCGGCGCGACGAGCACTTTCGCGCGCGCTCAATAGACGCCATTAAGACGTCGACACCGAAATCGTCGTCAACCAGCGAGTGTAACGCTGTATTGAGATCGGAAGTTGCTCGGCCATCGTTTGTAGCGTCCCCTCGACGTCGTCCAACGAATACTCGCCGAACACCGGCAGTCCGCCCGCCGAGGTGGTGACGCGCAGCGCGCCGAAGTAGTAGGGACGTAGGGCGTTGAGGACTTCGCTTAAGGTCGCGCCTTGGGCGATGATTCGTCCTTGCTCCCAGGCGGCACGATTCGCCAGCTCGCGGCTCGGTTCGCCCAGGCGCTCGCTATCGAATCGGATGCCCATCCCTGGCTCAAGCACAGTGCGCATGCCAGAAAGGGTCTCCACGTCTATCGGTGCATCGTGGGCGACGACCAACGTGCGAAACGTCTGCTTGCGCACCATGTACCGGGCGCCTCCCGACCGTATCATGCCCTCGGGCGTAATCGTGAGGAAGGGGCGCGCTTCATCGACCGCCGACACGGCGACCGCGCCGTTTTGCAAGGTCAGCTGCCGCAAAGACGGGGTGAAATTCAAATTGACCGCGCTGCGGGCATCCAGCAGCAGATGGCTGCCGTCAGACAGCGTGTAGCGACGGCGTTCGCCAAAACCGGTAGAGGCGTCCGACAGCAAATTGCGTAATGGATAGATTTCGTTGCCCGCATAGGCGGCTGCCCCCACGACGGAGCAAGCGGCCGCGGCAGCAAGGAAACGACGGCGACTTCTCTCGGGGCGAACCGCGTCCGCCACGGAGCCGAAGCCGTCGTGGATCTGTTCGAAACTGGAGCCGTCCACGCGCATAGCCAGGTTTTTCCAGGCTTGCAGATGCGCGGGATCGGCATCACGCCATGCACGGAATGCCGCGTAGTCCTGCTCTGTAGCCTGACCCGAGCGCAGCAAAGAGAGCCAATGATTAGCTTGGTTCGCCAGCATGGATGTACTGCTAAAGGGAGGAGGAAGTCCCATAAGCGATCCGTAACTGGGGTTTATTCGTAAATTTTTGAAGCAGTTTACATGGATTATGTACCAGAGTATGAATCCGGTTAGAAATATTTATTTTTGCGGCGTGGCGCGACGCCGGGTGAAATCGCGCGGGCGGAATCCGCAGACAAAGAGGGCCCCAAAATAGGCGATGCCACTAGCGCCCAGCACCAGGGCGAGCCACATTGCTCGCTGACCGGGGGTCGCTTGCAGCGCAATCCAATCCAGATGTTGATCGGCGTACCACAGCACGAGCGCCAGGGCGGCCAGCGCGGGTACGAGCCGCAGACCAAATGCCGTCCATCCGGTGCCGGGGCGATACGTACCACGCCGAAGCAACCCGATCAGCAATGCCAGCGCGTTGATCGTGGCCCCTAGGCCGATCGCCAGCGCCAGGCCGGCGTGAGCAAACACCGGCACCAACACCAGGTTGAGCAACTGCGTCACGATCAGCACCATGATCGCGATCTTGACCGGCGTGCGGATGTCTTGCTGAGCGTAGAAACCCGGCGCCAGGATTTTGACACTCAAAATGCCGATCAGGCCAACGGAGTACGCCATGACGGCCAGCCGCGTCTGCGCGACGTCCTGCGCCTGGAATGCGCCGTAGTGAAATAGCGTAGCGACCAAGCCGTCAGACAACATGGCCAAGCCCACGGCAGCCGGCACGCCCAGCAAAATAGTCAGGCGCAAGCCCCAATCCAACAGCGCCGAATAGTGGGCTTGGTCCCGTTGCGCATGCGCGGCCGACAGGCTCGGTAACAGTACCGTGCCTAGCGCGACGCCCAGCAGCGCCGTGGGAAACTCCATCAGACGATCCGCGAACGACAGCCACGTCACGCTGCCCGGGGTCAGCCAGGTCGCGATGTTGGTGTTGATCAAAAGCGAAATCTGCGCGACGGAAACGCCCAGCGTCGCAGGCCCCATCTGTTTCAGGATACGGCGCACGGTGGCATCGCGCCATGCATCACGCAGATTCGTGCGCAAACGGGGAGTTAATCCCAGACGGGCGAGCGCCGCCCACTGTACCGCCAGCTGTGCAATGCCACCTGCCATGACCCCGATCGCCAGCGCGTAAATAGGCACTTCTACGCGCGGGCTCAGCCACAGGCAGGCGCTGATCATCGACACATTCAACAGCACGGGCGTGAACGCCGGCACGGCGAATCGGCGCCACGTATTAAGCACCCCGGAGGCGAAAGCGACAAGCGACATGCAGACGATGTACGGGAACATCACCCGCGTCATCCACACAGCGGCGTCAAATTCGGCAGCGCGGCTGGCGTCGCGCATGCCGCTGGCCATGGCGGTGACCACCCACGGCGCGGCAAGTATGCCTATCAACGTGACAGTCATCAGCGTCAGCGTCAGTAGCAGAGCGACCCGATCCAGCAAGGTACGTACTTCGTCTTCGCTGCGTTCCGTGCGGGCGGCGCCCAGGATCGGCACGAATGCCTGGGCGAAGGCGCCTTCGGCAAACAGGCGGCGCAGCAAATTAGGGATGCGAAAAGCCACCCAGAAAGCGTCGGTTAACGGCCCCGCGCCAAAAGCGCGCGCTACCAGAATATCGCGTACCAGACCCGTGATGCGCGACAACAGCGTAAAGGAACTGACGGTGGCGGCGGAACGAAACAGACTCATGGCTTCAGACAAAAAAGGCCCCAAAGCAAGGTGCTAGGGGCCGGGTAAACCTCAGGCAGTGCGAACCCGGCACGCAGTGTGCAGCCGAGGCGCGCGCGACGAGTTTACTTGGGCGGCATACGGATGGCGCCGTCCAGGCGGATGGTTTCACCGTTGAGCATCTCGTTGGTGACAATGCTGTAGACGAGCTTGGCGTAGTCTTCCGGACGACCCAGGCGGGCGGGGAAGGGGATGCTGGCAGCCAGTGAGTCCTGCACTTCTTGCGGCATACCGAAGATCATCGGCGTGCCGAAGATGCCCGGGGCAATCGTCATGCAGCGGATGCCGGTCTTGGCCAAATCGCGCGCGATGGGCAGCGTCATGCCGGCAACACCCGCCTTGGACGCCGAATAGGCCGCTTGGCCGATCTGGCCGTCGAAAGCAGCCACGGAAGCGGTGTTGATCAGCACACCACGCTCGCCGGTGGGCTCGGGCGTATTGGCGCTCATGGCCGCTGCGGCCAAACGCATCATGTTGAAGCTGCCGATCAGATTGATCGAGATGACCTTCTGGAACAGATCGAGAGGATGCGCGCCGTTTTTACCGACGATCTTGGCGGCGGGCGCGACACCCGCGCAGTTCACCAGGCCAAACAGGGCGCCGAGTTCTTGCGCGGCGGCGACGGCACGCTGGCCGTCGGCTTCCTGCGTGACATCGCAGTGCACGTAGCGCTGACCCAGCTCTTTAGCCAAGGCCTCGCCCGGCTCGTCCTGCACGTCTGCGATCACGACTTTCGCGCCATTCTCGACCAACATGCGCACAGTGCCAGCGCCCAGGCCGGACGCCCCGCCAGTCACAATGAATACCTTATTTGCGATTTCCATACGGCTTTAGAAAGGGTAAAGGTTCAATAGAAGCGCCGTGGCGAACCACGGCGCAGGGTGCGGAGTGTCCGCGTCAGCCCGATCAGCTGGCCAATGCCGCGAACAAGCGTTGTTTGATTTCGTCGACGGCGCCCACGCCTTCGATTTTGCGATACTTCGGCGCGTTCTGGTCGCCGGATTCGGCCCACGAGGAGTAGTAGTCAACCAGCGGACGAGTCTGGTTCTGATAGATCTCCAGACGGTTGCGTACCGTGGCTTCGCTATCATCATCACGTTGCACCAGGGGTTCGCCCGTCACGTCGTCCACGCCCGCGACTTTCGGCGGGTTGAAACGCACGTGGTAGCTACGGCCGCTGGGCGGATGCACGCGGCGACCGCTGATGCGTTCGATGATGTCTTGTTCAGGCACCACGATCTCGACGACGTAGTCCAAGGCGACGCCCGCGCTTTTCAGGGCGTCGGCTTGCGGGATCGTGCGGGGGAAACCGTCGAACAGGTAGCCGTTGGCGCAGTCGGGCTGCTTCAGACGGTCTTGAACGAGGCCAATAATGATGTCGTCGGAGACCAGTCCACCTGCGTCCATCACCTTCTTGGCTTCCAGGCCGAGAGGCGTGCCAGCTTTAACGGCCGCGCGCAGCATATCGCCCGTGGAAATCTGCGGGATGGAAAACTGCTGGGTGACGAAGGCAGCTTGTGTGCCTTTGCCGGCGCCGGGCGGACCGAGCAGAATGAGACGCATGGAAGGAACTCCTGAATGGAAAAATGAAATATTTACGACTGGGGTCGATTATGCCGCAACCCAATGTTGTACGTGGAGAGCCAGATCAGGGAAAACCCGCTATTGCGGGTGATCGGCGTACCACGCGCGCACGCGCTCCAAGTCGGCTGGTGTGTCCACGCCCGCCATGGGCGGTCGCGAGGTTCGGTGTACGACGATATTGCATCCATGCTCTAGCGCGCGCAGTTGCTCTAGTGCCTCAAAGCGCTCGAGAGTGCCCTGGGGCAAACGCGGGAAGCGGCGCAGAAAACTGACGCGATATGCGTAGAGTCCGATGTGATGCAATGCTGGCAAACCCGGTGCTAACAGACGTTCGCCACCCGCCAGCGCGTCGCGCGCCCAGGGAATCGGCGCACGCGAAAAGTACAGCGCGCGATCGTCCGACCCGCATACGACTTTGACGACGTTGGGGTTAAACAGCGATTCGGCGTCGGCAAGCGGACAAGCGCAAGTCGCGATGTCGGCTTCCGGGTGATGCTTTAGTAAATCCGCAACCGCATCGATCAGCTCGGGGTCGATCAGCGGCTCGTCTCCCTGGACGTTAACGATTATGCCGTCGTCGGGGAGATCGAGTTTTTCGGCCGCCTCGGACAGACGATCCGTGCCGGTAGGGTGATCCGCCCGGGTCAGGATGCAGGACACGCCATGTTCGGCGGCGGCCGCGAGGACGCGCTCATCGTCCGTGGCGATGGTCACGCTCGCGGCCCCAGAGGCGGCGGCCCGACGTGCCACGCGCACAACCATGGGCAGGCCCGCAATATCGGCCAACGGCTTGTTGGGCAAGCGCGTTGACGTCATGCGGGCCGGGATTAAGGCAATAAAGCTCACAGTGCAGCCGTGTCGGGACGCGGCGTGTCCAGAGAGCGCGCCTCGGATTCAAGCATAACGGGGATGCCGTCGCGTACGGGGTAGGCGAGGCGGTCTGCGCGGCAGGTCAGTTCGGCCTGCTCGCGGTTGTAGTCGAGGCGGCCCTTGCAAAGGGGGCACACGAGCGTATCTAGTAGGCGGGATTCCATGGCGTCATTCTAAAGCAGTTGATGGCCCGGCGGGCGCGAAAACGCGCAACATTTGTTCTGATCAATACGGTCTTGGCGCAGCATCAACGCGACGTGGCACGCCCTCGTAGCGCCACGTCGATCCGGTCGAAAAGGTTCGGATCTGAGAACCGCGCCTGCACGGGGACTTCCCATAGGCGTGTGTCCGGCGCACGGCGACACTTGATGCCGTCCTTGGCGGTGATGAATATGACTTCCCCGGGTACCGAGTCGAACGGCGACTGGCGGTAGTCATAGTGATCGGGAAGCGCCAGACAAGGGTCGGGGTTGATACCGACAGCTCGCAGTGTCGAGAAAAACCGTTCGGGATTGCCAATGCCCGCAGCCGCCGCAATGCGGCGGGTCTGCTGTGCGCCGGCGAAATCGGTAAGCGGACGCTCGACGCCTGTGGCGAGGTGACGCGCCATATCGGGTTGCAGCCACATATCGACATGGTGCGCGCCGCGCGACGCGCGTTCCGTGCTCGGACGCTCGGCACGGGCACGATTGGTGATGACATAGTGCACGTGGTCCAGCCGGGATGCCGGCTCGCGTAACGGCCCCGCAGGCAGCAGTCGCCCGTTGCCTACGCCACGTCCATCCTGGACGACGATTTCGATATCGCGGGCCAAAGCGAGATGCTGCAATCCGTCATCGGAGACGATGACATTCGTGCGCGGATATGCCTTTAGCAATGCCTCCACGGCCAGCGCGCGACGCGGATGCACCGCGATGGGTACCTGGGCGGTGTGCGCGATCAGGGCTGGCTCGTCGCCGAATGCCGCGGGATCCAGCTCGCCCGCGCCTACGCGTGGCTCGGCGCCGACTTTCACGCCATAGCCCCGGCTGATAACACCCGGGGTCCAGCCTCGCGCGCGCAATGCTTGGACGGTCGCGATAACAACGGGCGTCTTGCCTGTGCCGCCTACAAAGATATTTCCGATCACGATCACCGGGACGGGTGCGCGGTAAACGGGTTTTTCGCCCGCCGCATACTGTGCGCGTCGTCGGGCAACGTGTCTGGCCGTCAATGCCGCCAGTGGGCGCATGAAGGTGGCGAACCAGCCATCGTGCTGCCACTGACGCTGTACCCACGACGTCAGGGCAGCGCCGCGAGAACGAGATTGCGAGTCAGGGCGCGTCACGAGTCCCGCCTATCGCGCATTTTGCGCGGCGAAATTCACGCGGGAAATACCGGCCAGACGCGCCGCTTCCATCATGTTGACCACGGATTGGTGCGCGGCCTGCGCGTCCGCGTTGATCAAGATTATCGGGGCGTCTTTACCAGCGGCGGCCATGGACAGGTTGTCGGCCAGGTCGGCCGTGCTGGGCGCATCGATGAGGGTGCCGTTGATCGCGTAACGCCCGTCGCGGCTGATATCGATCGTGATTGCCGGCGGTGTGTCGCGTTCGATGGCGGCCTCGGGCAAAGTCACCTCGAGCTGGGTGTAACGCGCGAACGATGTCGTGGCCGCCAAGAATATCAGTATCACCAGCAGCACATCGATCAACGGAATCAGGTTGATCTCCAATTCCTCGCGGTCGGCGCGTCGATGTCGAAAATTCATGACGAGGCTCGGGACGGTACCGTCGGGCGCGTCAGTCGCGCCACGCGCGCGGCCGCTTGTTCCATCTCGTTCAACAAATTATCGGCCCGGCTGCGCAAGTATCGATGCGCGATCATGGCGGGAATGGCAATCAGAATCCCAAAAGCGGTGTTGTACAACGCGATAGAGATGCCACGAGCCAGCTGCGCGGGGTCACCACCGGCCGGCGTGTAAGACGCAAAAATTTCGATCATGCCCACCACGGTGCCAAACAAGCCGAGCAGGGGAGCCACCACGGCGACGGTGCCCAGCGCCGGGATAAAGCGATTCAGATCGTGGGCGACCGCACGACCCACGTCTTCGACGGCGGCGCGCTGGACTTCGCGTGGTTGGTTGCGGTGACGCAGCACCTCGGCGAGCACGCGTCCCATCGGGGAATGCTGCTCCAGGCGGCTAAGCGCCTCGGGACCGTCTTGCGCATTGCGCTGCATCTCTAGCACCTGGTCAGGCAAACCGGGCGGCACGATGAGCCGCCGCCGCAACGACAGCAGGCGCTCGACGATTAACGCCAGACCCAGGACAGAGGTAATCAGCAGCGGCCAAATCGGCCAGCCGGCTTCACGGATGATGGACAGCAAAAGAGTGGCTCCGGACGTGGCGGCAATGCGAAGAGGGCGATTTTAGCGCGGGCCGTGAGTCGGGAGGGCGGGGTGGCCGCGCCGACCGTCTCCACGCAAAGCTATCCACAGAATCTGTGGATAATTCTGTGTAAAACTATGCGGAAATGCCTGGAAATGCAGGGTTTGAGCTGGGTTGCTCTTTTTCTTGTCATTTTGTTGAAGCAAAATAGTTCTTAAAGATCAATGGCTTGCTACGTATTTATTGGCGTTGCGGGCCGTTCTGCACGGATTTGCGACTTGATGTATCATCGCGGCCCTTCGGCCGCGTCCTGTGGACAGCCAACTCTCCGGAAAGCCTTATGACAGCTGAGTTTCCCGTCAAAGATGACCTATTTACGCGGGATATCCTGACAGTCGCGCAGCTAAACCAATCAGTAAGCCAGTTGCTGGAGCGCAGCGTTCCGGCGCTGTGGGTGCGAGGCGAGGTTTCGAATTTCACGCAGGCCGCTTCCGGGCATTGGTATTTCACGCTGAAGGACAGCCGCGCCGCCGTTCGGGCCGTCATGTTCCGTAGCCGGGCCAGTTCGGTCGGGTTCGTTCCCCGGGCGGGGGATCAGGTAGAGATTCGTGCTCGCGTGTCTTTG
Organism: Bordetella sp. 15P40C-2; assembly: GCF_009763235.1. NCBI lineage: Bacteria > Pseudomonadati > Pseudomonadota > Betaproteobacteria > Burkholderiales > Alcaligenaceae > Bordetella > Bordetella sp. 15P40C-2. The sequence continues at coordinate 45,782 of NZ_WSJA01000005.1, read as the reverse complement.
TACGAGCCCAGGGGCGACTTTCAGCTACAGGCCGACGCGATGCGCCGTGCCGGGCTGGGCAATTTGTACGAGGCCTTCCTGCGGTTAAAGACGCAGCTCGCCTCGGAAGGCTTGTTCGACGAGGATGCGAAACGGCGACCGGTGGCGTTGCCGCGCGCCATTGGCGTGGTGACCTCGTTGCACGCGGCCGCCTTGCGGGATGTGTTGTCGGCGCTGGCGCGTCGCGCGCCGCAGGTTCCGGTGATTATTTATCCCGCGCCGGTTCAAGGCGCGGACGCCGCCGCCAAACTCGCCGCCCAGGTGCTTTTAGCGAATGAGCGCCAGGAAGTCGATACGCTGTTGCTCGTGCGCGGCGGTGGCAGCATCGAAGACCTGTGGAGTTTCAACGACGAGGCGCTGGCTCGGGTCGTCGCCGCCAGCGCGATCCCGGTCATCAGCGGCGTCGGGCACGAAACGGATTTCACCATCGCGGATTTTGTTGCCGATGTGCGCGCGCCCACGCCTACCGCCGCGGCAGAGTTAGCCTGTGTGCCGCGCGCGGATCTGCTTGCCCGACTCGACCAAACGGCGCGCCGGCTCGTGCGCGCCCAGGAGCGCCGTATCGAGCAAGCGGCTCAGCGGCTGGACCGAGCTGCCGCGCAGCTCGTTTCGCCCGCGCGGCGGCTCGCTCATCAGGCGGAGCGGCTCAATACACTGCGGCATCGTCTGCTTGCCGCTTGGCAAGGCCCCCACGGCCGGCGCACGGCGCGGGTCGGCATGCTGACGCAAAGACTGAACCACGCCGCGCCGGATACGGGCCGCGCGCAAGAACGCGTGGCGGCCCTGGCGCGGCGGCTGCACCAATCGCACGAACGTCAGCTCGCCACGCGTCAGGCGCGTCTTGCCGCAGTCAGTACCCATCTGCGCGCGGTCAACCCGCAGCACACCCTTGAACGTGGGTATGCCATCGTGCGCGACGCCGAAGGCAATATCGTGCGCGATGCCGCGCGACTGCATGACGGGCAAGCGCTGGCGCTGACCTTTGCCAAGGGCGGGGCGCGTGTGGAGGTGTTCGATACTGGTGATGCGAGCTGAATGGCTCGCGCGTGGCGGCAATCTGCTGCGTTGAAAAAGGAGGGCATTTCAGCACCCAAGACGCGTTCTTAAGACTGATTCTCCTTTCGCGTAACCCCGCATTGCGCTGGGTTACCGCCAAGTTGGCCTCAAAGTGCCGATACAATCACTGTCGCTTGATTGTGCAATCAACCTAGAAGGAACTCACATGGCATTTACGCTTCCCCCCCTGCCTTACGCGCAAGACGCTCTGGCTCCGCACATCTCGAAAGAAACCCTCGAGTTTCACTACGGCAAGCACCATCAGACCTACGTCACGAACCTGAACAACCTGGTCGCCGGCACCGAATTCGAAAACGCTTCGCTCGAAGAAATCATCAAGAAGTCTTCGGGTGGTGTGTTCAACAACGCCGCTCAAGTCTGGAACCACACGTTCTACTGGAACAGCCTGGCTCCCAACGCCGGCGGCGCACCCTCGGGCGCGCTGGCTGACGCCATCAACGCCAAGTGGGGCAGCTTCGACGCGTTCAAAGAAGCGTTCAACAAGTCCGCCGCCGGTAACTTCGGTTCGGGCTGGACCTGGCTGGTCAAGAAGACCGACGGTTCGCTGGACATCGTGAACACCAGCAACGCCGCCACGCCGCTGACCACCGAAGACAAGCCGCTGTTGACCTGTGACGTGTGGGAACACGCCTACTACATCGACTACCGTAACGCCCGTCCGAAGTACCTGGAAAACTTCTGGGCGCTGGTGAACTGGGACTTTGCTGCGAAGAATTTCGCCTAAGTCTTAGCGATACGCCTGATTCGTCAGGATAAATAAAGCTCAGCCGCGGCTGAGCTTTTTTGTTGGGTGGCGCGCTCGGCTGTCGAGCCGGGCGCAGGTCGTCAAGCCAGTCCCGTGCGTTCTTCCGGGTTCACCGTTTTTGGCTTGGCACCGCTTTGCGCGAGCGTACGTTCCAATAGCTGCTCGTAAATCGGCTTGCCGCCGATCCATTGCGCGGTCAGATTCGCAGCCAGGCAGGTGGCGATCAGCGGCATGGTCAAACCATGCGAGCCCGTGAGCTCGAGCGTCAGCACCACGCCCACGATGGGCGCTCGGACGCAGGCGGTAAACAGGCCGCCCATCGCGGCAATGGCAAACGCCAAATACGCATCAGGCGCCTGCGGAATCATGCTGTCGAGCACACCGCCAAAGGCCAAGCCGACGCAGGTGGCCAGCGCCAGAATCGGTGCAAAAATCCCGCCAGGGACGCCGCTGGAGTAGCTACCCACCATGGTGATAAAGCGCAGACATGCCAGGCCCAGCAACACCAGCACAGCGGGATTCGCATTCGTCAATTGTTTGATGACCAGATCGCCGCCCGTAACTGCTTGGGGAACTAACGTGAACAAGGCGCCGACGATCAGCCCGATCAACGCCGGATAGACATAGGGCACGCGTGCATGCATACGCGTTGCCAGCGTACCGGCCGCCAGCAGGCTTTTGTTCAAGCCCACGCCAACGAATCCGAGCACGCAGCCCAATGCGACGAAAGCAGGCAATTGAGAAAGCGTAGGCGTGATAGAAGGCATCGACAAATCCGGCGCCGTCCCGCCAATGACCTGCGTCATCACAGTCGAGAGCAGGGCAGCGGCAATCACCCCCATATAGGTGCGCAGCGTATAGGGAAATTGCTTGTGCGTTTCCTCGATCACGAACAGCACCGCCGCCAGGGGCGCATTGAACGCGCAAGCCAGACCTGCCGCGGCACCGGCCGCGAGCAGCCCGCGACGTTCGGGAATGCTGTTCTTGAAAAAGTCGTTGATGGCCGCGCCAAGCGACGCGCCGATATGAATAGTGGGGCCTTCTCGTCCTAGCACCAGCCCCGAGGATATCGAGATGACGCCGGCGACAAATTTCACCGGCAATACGCGGCGCCAGTGCACCGTGCGCAATCCTTCCATCGCGCCCTCGATTTCCTGCACGCCGCTGCCGCCCGCCTCGGGCGCGACACGCTTGACGATAAAGGCGCAGACGACGGTGCAGACCATGGTGATCAGCGCGACGACGACCACTAGCGGTGCGCCGCTCAGGCGCTGGGCAATCCACTGCGGCCAGCTGATGAGGGTATCGATCAGCATGTGAAAATAGGACCCGACTATGCCGGTCAATAACCCCGTGGCGCACGCCAGCGCGATGAAACGGGCCTGCGCTCGCCCATCACCGGCATTGCCCAGCAGCATCACCACGTCGTCAAGTGGTGGTGGCGAAGGGTCGCCTTTACTCGCCTCGCCGGACAAAGCTTCCTTTTTATTCACTGCAACCCCTTCTTTTCCTTCGGCTTATAGGCAGCCGAATGGAGATAACTTTATTGATCGGCGCATGGGCCGGGTGTCGTAAGAAGTGTATCAATATTCATACCATCGCCCTTGCCAACATGGCAGTCCATCGGGCAGCGGCACGTCCAGCCAATGGACTGTGTCTACAAGATGGACGCTAACAAGACGCGGCGCTGTCGGAGCCGGGCGCGTTGTCGTAAGATCGACGGCGATTCATCTATCACCCATTCTACGAGCTACCATCCATGACCGTTCACGCTTACATTTGTGATGCCATTCGTACCCCTTTCGGCCGTTATGGCGGTGCCCTGGCATCCGTCCGGGCCGATGATCTCGCGGCATTGCCGATCAAGGCGCTGATGGCGCGCAACCCCGGCGTGAATTGGGAAGAGATCACGGATGTGATCATGGGCTGCGCCAACCAGGCCGGCGAAGACAACCGCAACGTCGCACGCATGGCGGCGCTGCTGGCCGGCTTGCCGGTCGAAGTTCCCGGTGGCACGGTGAACCGTCTGTGCGGCTCGGGCCTGGACGCGGTGGGTACGGCGGCGCGCGCCATTCGCGCCGGCGAGGCCGGCTTGATGTTGGCCGGCGGCGTCGAAAGCATGAGTCGTGCGCCCTTTGTCATGGGCAAGGCTGACACGGCTTTCTCGCGTAATGCCGCGATCTACGACACCACGATCGGCTGGCGTTTCGTCAACAAGCTGATGAAAGCGCAATACGGCGTGGACTCCATGCCCGAGACCGCTGAAAACGTCGCCGACGACTTCAAGATCAGCCGCGAGGACCAGGACAAGTTCGCCCTGGCCAGCCAGTCGAAAACCGCCCGCGCGCAGCGAGAAGGTTATTTCGACGCGGAAATCACGCCCGTCACGATCCCGCAGCGTAAGGGCGATCCGATCATCGTCGACAAAGACGAACACCCGCGTGAAACCAGCCTGGAAGCGCTGGCACGCTTGAAGGGCGTCGTGCGCGAGGGCGGTTCGGTGACCGCGGGCAATGCCTCGGGCGTGAATGATGGCGCGGCCGCTCTGCTGCTGGCTGACGAAGCCAGCGCCGCGCGCCATGGCTTGACGCCGCGCGCACGCGTGGTGGGCATGGCGACCGCTGGCGTGGCGCCGCGCATCATGGGCATGGGCCCGGCACCGGCCACGCGCAAGGTCTTGCAGCTCACCGGTTTGTCGCTGGATCAGATGGACGTGATCGAGCTGAACGAAGCGTTCGCCGCTCAAGGTCTGGCGGTACTTCGCGATCTGGGGATTGCCGATGACGACGCGCGCGTGAATCCGAACGGCGGCGCGATCGCGCTGGGTCATCCCCTGGGCGCCAGTGGCGCCCGTCTGGCGACCACGGCCGTGAATCAGTTGCACCGCACCAATGGCCGCTACGCGCTTTGCACGATGTGCATCGGTGTGGGCCAGGGTATCGCGGTCATCCTCGAGCGCGTGTAAATCACCGCCAAGTCAGCGCCGATCGCACGGGTGCATCGGCGCTGCTTTGTTGCGCGGCCAGCCTGTACGGATTAGAGGCGGACTTCATAGAGGCGGACTTCATAGAGGCGGACTTCATCGACGTGTTGCGACGAGTCCCGCTTTGTCAGTCTGGGGCCAAGGTTCCTACGAGCGTGCTCGCCCTTTATTAACGGGGTAACCCGGTGATGCGTTGCCCGGCTTGCACGCCGCGCATGTCGAACCAGCCCTGGGCCATTTCCAGCGCATAGCGTACCGGCTTTGCCGAACAATGCGTGTCGTCCGTTTGAGGCGCCATGTCGTCGATGTTCACGATGGTTCCGTCATCGGCGATAAATGCGATTGATAAGGGCAGGGGCGTATTACGCATCCAGAAACATTGCACCTCCGGCGCGTCGAAGACGAACAGCATGCCATCGTTATCGGGCAGAGCATCGCGGAACATGAGCCCCGTGCGTCGGGTGGATTCGGTATCGGCCACCTCCGCGCGAATCACGTGGATACCTGCGGTCAGCTTGGCGACGGGCAGGCCAGTCTGGGCGCTTGTAGTCGATTGCGCATGCACGGGTGCGGCGCAGACAAGCATTACGGCTGCCAGCGATTGGCACGCGCGTTGCAGCGCACGGCGACGGGCAAACATCCCAGTCACGGAACGGCAGAACGGAATCGGACGGATGGACCGCAGGGCGAGAGGAGTCAACATAAGGCGTAGCAAGCAGCAAACAACAATAAGGCGGGGCATGATGCCCCGCCAGACTACCACGCCGCCTTTGCAACAGATTGACCTAAGATCAGGATCAATGACTGTCCGGCGCAATCACCCCATTGATTATGCCGAGGTGATGTTTAAAGCTTGTTTGCCTTTAGGTCCCTGTATTATTTCGAAAGCCACTTTTTGGCCTTCTTTCAGGGTCTTGAATCCGTTCATCTGGATCGACGAAAAATGTGCGAAGAGGTCTTCTCCGCCATCATCGGGTGTAATAAAGCCAAAACCCTTTGCGTCGTTGAACCATTTGACGGTGCCAGTCGATTTGGGATTGTCCCCTTGGACGGCGGTTGCGCTCGTATCAGACATGCGGACTGCCTCATTTGAATCGTATGTTTGACAGAAAGCATTCGGCCATGCCGGTTGCCCTCCGGCTTCCGGAGGGGCTAATAAGTACCAAGCCGTCTCCGAATGACCTGATAATGCGCTGCTTTCGTTTCGCCCGTCAAGTGTGGAAATTACCCATCCGCACGTGTAATGTTGAGCTAACTGCGGCTTGCCGCTTATTGTTTCAAATCGATTCCGCCCTATGAGTTCGATCTCCGATACACAGCATGATCTCGTCGTTGAGAAAGAGACTGCCCGCACGGCTCCGCCTCCCATGTACCAGGTGGTACTTCTCAATGACGATTACACGCCCATGGAATTCGTGGTGAAGGTGCTGCAGAAATTCTTCCGCAAAAACCAGGAAGAGGCCACGCGTATCATGCTGCAGGTTCATCATGAAGGGCGTGGGGTTTGTGGTGTATACCCGCGTGATATCGCGGCGACGCGTATTTCGCAAGTCGCCCAATACGCCCGCCAACGTCAGCATCCGTTGCAATGCATTATGGAACCCGCTTGATGCGATCCTGTCAGCGGTAAAGAATTGTAGGAATTGGCCCTGCCATACCGGCCGCCCGTGCATGGGCAAGGCCTCCCAAGTTAGGTATAGTCCCGGCGCGTCCGACAGCTTTTGCGGCGCTCGGGGCGTGACGCGCGCACCGGCAACGGTGGATTGAGGCGGTGCTATGGGTAAAAAAGGCGGCGTGATCGGCATCGCGGCAGTTGTCATTGCCGCCACGATTGGGGCAGGGTTGTGGCTGGGACGCAGTGACGAGGCGGCTGGCGAACCGCCGGCGGCCCAGGCACCTCAGGGCGGCGCATCCTCGGCCGGCAGCAACCCTGCGTCCACGAGCGCCCCAGGCGGCACACAGTCCGATTCCAATCTTCCGGCCACGGCGCTCGTCGGGCAGGCCGACCCGTTCGGCATGCTGGACTGCAAACCCCGCCAATTCCAGGACGCCATGGCGCTGGCGATTACCTTTACCCAGCCAGTGGACCGGAAGAGCGATTTGAGTCGTTATATCACCGTGCTCGACCAAGGGCCGGCGCCGACCCAAAGCGAAGGCGATGATGTTAAACAGCGTCACGACAGCGCGCGTTCCAGCTCACAGGCCGACCACGAGCCTGCTGGCACCGCAGCCGCCACGGGTAAAGTCGTAGAGGGCGCCTGGACGATTGGCGATAATCCGCGCATCGTTTATTTCCCCTATGTACAGCCGCAGCGATCGTACGCGTTGCGCGTACGCGCCGATCTGCCCGGCGCGGGTGGCGCGACCTTGGGCGGCGATCGTGAATGCGAAGTCCAGACCGAAGCCATGCCGCCGTCCTTCTACTTCGCCAGTCGCGGGGTGGTGTTGCCTGCCGGGCAGAACGGCGGACTGCCTGTTGCCACGGTCAACATGCCCGAGGTGGATGTGCAGTTCCTACGCGTGCCGCCCGAGCAATTACCGGCGTTTTACGACAACGTGTTGGGTCTGGCGGGGACGTCGGATTCAGACGAAGGGAACGAGTGGCGCTATGCGGATAACCGCAGCCTGAAGGGGCTTGTCAGCACCTGGGACCTGGACCGGCTGCATAGTCTGGCTAAGAGCGTGTACCAAGGCCGCTTCCTCACCGACGACAAGCCCAATCGCCGTCATGTGACATTCCTGCCCGTCGAGAAGATCGCAGAATTGCAACAACCCGGTATTTATGTCGCGATCATGAGCGAGCCCGGCCGGTTCCGCTATGAATATCAAGTGTCCTATTTCTATATCAGCGATATGGGCTTGCATGTGCGACGCTATAGCGATCGTACCGAAGCTTATGTGATTTCGCTGAAATCCGGTCAGCCGGTGGGCGAGGTGCAGGTCGAACTGGTCGATGGCGCCGGCAAGGTGCTCGCCAAGGCGGCGACCGATACGAACGGCCATGTGCGATTCGACGGGGACGCCTCGCGGGCGCGCGTGATTCGCGCCGTGCGAGGTGGCGAGTTGACGCTGCTATCCTTGGGCGAGCCGGCCTTGGATCTGTCCGAGTTTGATATCGGCGGTCATGTCGCGCGGCCTAACAATTTATTCGTCTATGCCGGCCGGAATCTTTATCGCCCCGGCGAGACGTTTCAGGTCTCCGTGTTGCCGCGAGACCTCGACGGCAAACCCATTGCGTCCGTGCCGTTGACAGCGGTGTTAAAGCGTCCTGACGGGCGTGTGGTACGCAGCGAGCTATGGCAGCCCGATGAGAAGGTCGCACATTACGTGCAGCGCGCTATCAGTTTGCCGGTCGATGCGCAGACGGGGAAATGGTTGTTGGAGCTGCGCGTCGATCCCGCCTCCAAGCTGCCCGACGCAAGTTGGTGGTTCCAGACCGAGGAGTTTCTGCCGGAACGCATGAAATTGCATCTTGACACCGACCAGACGAGTTTAGTGCCGGACCAAGTTTGGACTGTGGACGTACAGGGCGATTATCTCTATGGCGCGCCGGCGGCCGGCAATCGCCTCTTGGCGAGCTTCCAGGTCAAGCGCGAGAGATACCCATTGAAGCAGCAATGGCCGGGCTTCGTCTTTGGGGATGTGGCCGATGACACGCTGCGTCATTATGAAGAGCTGCCTGAGACCACATTGGACGATAAAGGCCTGGCTCGGCTGACGGTGGATCCGCAGTCCGCCGGTGCCGTGAAATCGCCCATGAGCGTGCGTTTGTCGGCGAGTCTGCTGGAATCGGGTGGTCGCCCCGTGGTGCGCTCGCTTGAACGCACAATATGGCCAGCGGACAAGCTCATTGCGGTGCGTCCACTCTTTAACAACGACGTCACACGCCAGGGTGCGCCGGCCGGTTTCGAACTCGTTCGTGTGAATACGAAGGGCGAAGTTGTGCCTCTGCCCGAGGCGCAGTTGCGACTGTTCCGCGAGCGGCGCGACTATTACTGGCGTTATGACGACCAGCGCGGATGGAATAGCGGCTATACCGAAACCGAGGATCTGGAGGATTCTCGTACCCTGGCACTGCCCGATCGCACGTCGCTGACGCTGCCGGTAGACTGGGGCCGCTATCGCTTGGAAGTCACCGACCCAGAAACTGGCCACGTCTTGCGCTATCGGTTTTATGCGGGCTGGGATGCCCAAGATGCGGATACCGTGGGCAATCGGCCTGATCGTGTCCAAATGAAGTTGGAAGGCGCACCCGCGCGTCCGGGGGATACGGTCAAACTCACGGTCACTCCGCCTCACGACGGTCAGGCGCTGATTACGGTCGAGGGTGACCGCATGCTGTGGTCCAAATGGGCCGCAGTCAAGGCGACCGGTACACAGATCGACATCCCGGTGGATGCCTCGTGGAAACGCCACGATCTGTATGTGTCGGCCGTGGTGTTCAGGCCCGGCAGTGCCGGCGACCGTATTACACCGGCTCGCGCGGTGGGGTTGACCTATCTGCCCATTGCTAACGACGATCGTCGCCTGGATGTCTCGCTGTCGGCTCCGGCCAAAGTCGAACCGGAAAAGCCGACCACGGTGCGGGTCAAAGTCGATGGCGCGCAAGGCCAGGCTGCCCATGTGACTTTATCGGCGGTGGATGTTGGCATTCTCAACATCAATCAGTACGCGACACCGGACCCGATGGATTTCTTTTTCGGCAAACATCGTTATGACGCGGAACTGCGCGATATGTACGGCAAGCTGATCGAGAAAATGGACGGCACGCAGGGCCGCCTGAAATGGGGCGGCGACGCCGCGATGCGCGGCGACAGCCGTAGCCTGCCGAAAAAGGTCAAGCTGGTCGATCTGTTCTCTGGTCCGGTGGCGTTAAACGACAAGGGCGAGGGCGAAATCCCGCTGAATCTGCCCGATTTCAACGGAACACTCCGCTTGATGGTCGTGGCGTTTACCGACGCGAATTTCGGTCATGCCGAACAGGAAATGGTGGTGGCCGCGCCCATCGTCGCCGAGTTGAATATGCCGCGCTTTATTTCCCCGGGCGACCGCGCGACGGTCGCGGTCGATGTAGCGAATCTGAGCGGCGCGACCCAGCAAGTCAAGGTCAACCTGAATGCGCTGGACCCGCTGTCTATCGCCGATGGAGGCACGCGCACACTGACGCTGCGAGACAAGCAGCGCGCAACCGTACGGTTTACGGCGACGCCGACGGGGTCTTATGGCCCGGGACTGATGCGTCTGACCGTGGAAAGTCAGGGCGGGCCGGAGCCGATTCGTATCGAACGTGAAGCGATGCTGCAAGTACAGCCCGCGCACGCGGCAGAGCAGATAGTGCGACGCGTGCGCCTGGGGGCGGGCGAGACCTTCGCGCCCGGCGCGCAGGCGACGACAGGCTATTACCCGGATTCGGTTACGGCCAACATCACGCTGTCGAATCGGCCGCCGATCAACGTATCGCGCTTGGTTCAGGACCTCTTGCGTTATCCCTATGGGTGCACGGAACAGACCATTAGCGCCGTGATGCCCTGGGCGTTGCTCGACGAGCAGGATGCCAAACGGTTCGGATTGACGGTGCCGGACAAACAGCAGCGGGCGGATAAGATCTCCGCTGCGATTGGTCGTCTTGCGGGAATGCGTTCGTCGACCGGCGCCTATTCGCTATGGGGTAACGAAGGCTCCGCCAGGGATGTGTGGCTGACCGCCTATGCGGTGGGCTTTTTGCAGGATGCGCGCGAGCAGGGCTTTGAGGTGCCTGAGACGGCTTTCGCGCGGTCGCGCCAGTGGCTGCAAGAACAGCTGCAGCAAAGCTTGGGCGCTTTTGGGACGTGGCCGGAAGTGCTGCGTCGTTCGCTGCAAAACGGCAATGTCGATAGCAGCTACCTCGACCTGATGCGCAACGATCATCGCCGTTTTGCCGGTTATGCATCGGCCGCGTTGGTGCTTGCTCGCGAAAAGCAGGCCTCCCTTGCGACGCTGCGTCAGCTGTTTGACCGTTATCAGGAACGCGCCTTGTCGCCGTTGCCGCTGATTCAGATGGCCGCTGCATTCGAACTGATGGGCGATACCGCACGCATGAACAAGGCCATGGAACTCGCCTATGCGCGGCCCTATGGCTATCCCATACGGGGGCGCTATCAGCAAAACGCGTGGTTAGGCGACTATGGCAGCCCGGTGCGGGACTATGCGCTGGGATACGCCATTGCCAGCCAATACGGCCTGGCACCGGCACAGCGCCAGTCCCTGCTGTCGAAGCTGGACGGACTGCTGCGCGGGCGCGCGTATTTCTCCACTCAGGAACAGATGGCCTTGGTGCTGGCCGCGCGTGCCGCCGGCGGCGACGCCGACAAACCGTGGAATGCCAACATCCAGATGGCCACGGGTGGACGCGTTGTAAGCAAGGCCTCGGATGAAACAATCGCTTTGTCGGCGGATGTGCTGCCGACGCTGCAAGTCACCAATACCGGTACGGCACCCCTGTTCGTCGAGTACGACATGCAGGGCACGCGCACGGAAGCGCCCGCGCCGCGCGGTGATGCGATTAAGCTGCAGCGCCGCTGGTACACCCCTGACGGCAAGCCCTGGGATGGTGGCGTATTGCGCACCGGCGATATGCTGGTGGTGAGATTGACGGCGGCGGCCAACCAAACCATTCCGGACGCGCTGATCGTGGATCGCGTACCGGCAGGGCTGGAGATCGAGAACCTGAATCTGTCGCAAAGCCCCGAGATGCGGGATTGGGAAATCGACGGAGTCAGCGTCGCTGACGCCATGTCGAATCCGGCGATCAAGCACCGCGAGTTCCGTGATGACCGTTACGTGGTGGCCACGGCGTTGGGCGGTGAGAACATCGAGGTCTTTTATATGGCGCGCGTCGTCACGCCGGGGCGCTATGTGGTGCCATCGACGGTGGCGGAAGATATGTATCGGCCCGAACTGCGAGGCGTAGGCGAGCGATGGAGCCCGATCGAGGTTCGCGACCGCGTGTCAGCGCGATAAGGCAGGCGGCGCGCGCAGTCGCGGGGCGCCTGCGGCGCAGTGCTGACGCCCCGCGTAGCGGTGCGATCGCTATCCGGTGGGCGAGGGCGATGCTCATCGCAGTCGCGCTGTTGACGGCGATTGGCGTCACCTTGGATCGGCTGTTTCCGCCGCCCGCGCCGGGTGGCGGGGGCGCGTCCGTCGTGGTCGCGGCCGATGGCACCCTGCTGCGCTCTTATCCCAGCCGTGATGGCGTCTGGCGGTACCCAGTCGCGCCCGATCAGGTGTCGCCGCATTACTTAGAGACGCTGCTCGGTTATGAAGATCGCTTGTTTTATTGGCACCCGGGGATCAACCCGGTTGCACTGACCAGGGCGGCGTGGCAATGGTTGGTGCACGGACGTATCGTGTCTGGCGGCTCTACCATCACGATGCAAGTCGCCCGTTTGCTTGATCCGGAGCTGGCCGGGCAGCCTTCTCGCAGCTTGTCGGCCAAATTACGCCAGATGGCGCGCGCATTGCAATTGGAGCTGCACTACACCAAGGACGAAATTCTAGGCCTGTATCTCACGCATGCGCCCATGGGCGGCATCGTGGAAGGCGTCGAGATGGCGTCGCGGATGTGGCTGGGTAAATCCGCAATGGACTTAAGCCCCGCGGAAGCCGCCCTGTTGACCGCGCTGCCGCAATCGCCTTCTCGCTTGCGTCCCGACCGGCATCCGCGAGCCGCCGAGCTGGCCCGCAATAAAGTCCTGGATCGCATGGCGGCGCTGGGCGTCTGGAGCGCCGATGCGGTTGCCGACGCCAAAATCGAAAATGTACTTTCTCCACCATTGCGTGCGCGATGGCTGGCACCGTTAGCCGCCGAGCGTTTGCAGAGCGAGCAGCGCCGTCGCGGCCAGCGTGCCACGATTGTGCCTTCCACGCTGGACGCGGAGATCCAGACGGTCGCCGAGCAAATGCTGCTCGATCGCATCGACGCATTGCCGGCGCGCGTATCGATGGCGATACTGGTGATGGACAACGATAGCCTGGAGATCAAGGCATATGCGGGCTCGGCCGACTTCTCCGATGAAAGCCGGTATGCCCATGTCGATATGGTGCGCGCCGTCCGTTCGCCCGGGTCGACGCTCAAACCATTCCTCTATGCGCAGGCACTGGAGGACGGGCTGATCCATTCGGAAAGCATGCTGCTCGATGCGCCATTGTCGTTTGGTGGCTATGCCCCTGGCAATTTTCAGGCGGCGTTTTCGGGGCCGGTGAGCGTGTCGCAAGCGTTGCAGCGGTCTTTGAACGTCCCGGCGGTTGATCTGCTCGACCGCGTCGGGCCCGCGCGTTTCGCCGGAAGGCTCGCCACGGGCGGCATCCATTTGCGCATGCCGGCTGGCGCGAGGCCAAATTTGAGCTTGATTTTAGGCGGGGGCGGCACCACATTGGAAGAGCTGGTCGGTGCTTATCGCGCTTTTGCCCGCGATGGTGTCGCGGGGGTGCCCCGGCTTACACCGGATCAGCCTCGGGTGGAATGGCACATGATGAGTCCGGGCGCGGCCTGGATTGTGCGCGATATTCTTGAAGGCGGCGGCCATCCGGACCGGCCGTTGGAGCAAACGGGCCGTCGTCTCGCGTGGAAAACTGGCACCAGTTTTGGTTTTCGTGATGCTTGGGCGGTTGGCGTGACGGACACCTGGACCATCGGTGTGTGGGTGGGCCGCCCGGACGGTACGCCCAATCCCGGATTTTTCGGCGCCAACGTCGCCGCGCCTTTGCTTCAAGATCTAGTAGCCGTATTACCTGCAGGGCCTTTTTCAGCGCGCAACCGTCCATTTAGTGTAAAACGGGTGGTGACGTGCTGGCCGCACGGTTGGGAGCAGGGCAGTCGCCAAGCCCAGGCCTGCGACCAGCCAAGGGCGGCGTGGGCGCTGGACGATACGGTTCCGCCGACGTTCGCCGGTTATGCCGATCCCGCGGGTGCGCTATTGCGGGTGCAAGGGCTGGCCGATGGCGCCGTATTGCGACCCGTACCCGGCAGTCGCGCGGTCGCCCTCGAAGTCAATGCCCGTGGCGCGCGAGGTCAGGTATGGTGGTTGCTAGATGGGCAAGTGCGGCAACAGGGCGAGGCAACGGAATGGATGAAACTATCTTTAGTGCACAATGGTCGGTATACATTGACGGTCATGGACGAACAGGGCCGACACGACCGCGTAGTGTTTGAAATCGCTGGTGTTACGCCCTGATCGGCATAGAATATGAAACATGTTTTTCGATCGCTTCAATGCGTTATGGAGGAAGCGTGATTTCCCAAGAGCTCGAAGTCAGCCTGCATATGGCCTTCGTCGAGGCCCGCTCGGCCCGACATGAATTTATAACCGTCGAGCATCTGCTTTTGTCGCTGCTCGACAATGCTTCCGCCGTCGAAGTCCTGCGTGCCTGCTCGACCAATCTGGACGAGTTGCGCCGCAACCTGCGCCAATTCGTCACAGAAAATACGCCGGTGATTCCCAATGGCGCGGAAGTCGACACGCAACCCACGCTGGGTTTCCAGCGGGTGATTCAGCGCGCGATCATGCATGTGTCCGCCGGCGGGACTGGCAAAAAGCCGGTCACGGGTGCCAACGTGCTGGTAGCCATTTTTGGCGAAAAGGATTCGCACGCGGTCTACTACCTGCAGCAGCAAGGCGTGACGCGTTTGGACGTCGTTAACTATCTCTCCCACGGCATCACCAAGCAACCGCAGGATGAGGCAGCCGCCGCAATGCCCAAAGAACCGACGAGTTCCGAAGAGTCTGGCGAATCACGTCAATCCCCGCTCGATCAGTATGCGACCGATCTGAACGCCGCTGCGCTCGCGGGTCGTATCGATCCGCTGATCGGTCGTGAGCATGAGGTCGAACGCGTCATCCAGGTGCTGTGCCGTCGCCGCAAGAACAACCCCTTGTTGGTGGGCGAAGCCGGTGTCGGTAAAACCGCGATCGCCGAGGGCCTGGCATGGCGCATTACGCGCGGCGAAGTGCCCGAGGTCTTGCAGACCGCGCAGGTCTACGCCTTGGATATGGGCGCGCTCTTGGCTGGCACGAAATATCGTGGGGATTTCGAACAACGTCTAAAAGGCGTGTTGAAGCAGATCCGCGGCAATCCCGACGCTATCCTGTTCATCGATGAAATCCACACGCTGATCGGCGCGGGTTCCGCGTCGGGCGGCACGCTGGACGCATCGAATCTGCTCAAGCCGGCGTTGTCGTCGGGCCAACTGAAATGCATCGGGGCGACGACCTACACCGAGTTCCGTGGCGTCTTCGAAAAAGACCATGCGCTTTCGCGTCGATTCCAAAAAATCGACGTGCCCGAACCGAGCGTGGAGCAGACTGTGCAGATTTTGCGCGGACTCAAGAGCCGTTTCGAAGAGCACCATAGCGTGCGTTATTCCGCAGCGGCACTGACCGCGGCGGCGGAGTTGTCGGCTCGCTATATCAATGACCGTCATCTGCCCGACAAGGCGATCGATGTGATCGACGAGGCCGGCGCCGCTCAGCGTCTGTTGCCGCGTTCCCGGCAGAAGAAAGTCATCGGCAAGGTCGACATCGAGAACATCGTGTCCAAGATTGCGCGTATTCCGCCGCAGTCCGTGTCCAACGACGACCGCAGCAAGCTCGCCACGCTGGAGCGCGATCTGAAGACTGTCGTGTTCGGGCAGGATAACGCGATTGAGGCGCTTGCCGCTTCGATCAAGATGGCGCGCTCCGGTTTGGGCAAGCCCGATCGTCCTATCGGCTCGTTCTTGTTCTCTGGTCCCACGGGCGTTGGCAAAACCGAAGTCGCGCGTCAGTTGGCCTTCACCTTGGGGGTGGAGCTACTGCGTTTCGACATGTCGGAATATATGGAACGCCATGCCGTGTCGCGCCTGATCGGCGCACCGCCGGGATACGTTGGCTTTGACCAAGGTGGTTTGTTGACCGAGGCGATCACCAAGCAGCCGCACTGCGTGCTCCTGCTCGACGAAATCGAGAAGGCGCACCCGGATGTGTTCAACATCCTGCTGCAGGTCATGGACCATGGCACACTGACCGATAACAACGGCCGGAAAGCGGACTTCCGTAATGTCATCATTATCATGACGACGAACGCCGGTGCCGAGGCGTTGAGTCGCCCGTCGATTGGCTTTGCGAACAGCAAAGTTGTGGGCGATGAGATGGCCGAAATCCGGCGGATGTTCACGCCGGAATTCCGCAACCGGCTCGATGCCATTATTCCGTTCTCGGCGTTGTCGCGCGAGATCATTCTGCGCGTGGTGGACAAGTTCCTCATGCAGCTGGAGGATCAGTTGCACGAACGCCGTGTCGAAGTGGTGTTCACGGAAGCGCTTCGCGCGCATCTCGCCAAAGAAGGCTTCGATCCGCTCATGGGTGCGCGGCCGATGCAACGCCTCATCCAGGATACGATCCGCCGTGCTCTGGCCGATGAGTTGTTGTTCGGTAAGCTGGCCGATGGGGGCGCCGTGACGGTCGATTTGGATGCGGAGGGCAAGGTTCAGCTGACCTTCGATGCTCCGGGCAAATCGTCGGATAGTGGCGCCAAGGACCGTCAGGAAGTTGAGTTGGTCGATTGAGCACTCCGCCCGAGCCGTTAATTGCTTGTGAGCACTGCGGCGCGATCTTCCGACGGCACATGCTACAGCGTGGTGAGCGGGCGCTATGCGACCGCTGCGGCACCACGCTGTGGCGCTATTCCGGCATCACGTTGTCAGGCTGGCTGGCGCTCTGTCTGGCAGCGTTGATCTGTTTCACCGTCGCTAACATTTATCCGGTCGTGAGTATGTCGGTCGGGGGTATGACGCGACAGGCATCAATGCTCGATGCGGTCGGGATGACCTGGGATCAGGGCTATTACGCCACCGCTTTGATGACCGGGTTGTCGGGATTCGGCGTGCCCCTCGTGCAGTTGCTGCTGCTGTTATGGGTGCTTGGGCCACTCACCTTTGGCCGCGAGCCGCCAGGGTTTGCTGGCGTGGTTCGCGCCTACGGACTGCTGCGGCCCTGGAGCATGGTGTCGGTATTTCTTTTGGGCGTCCTCGTCGCGGTGGTGAAGCTGGCGGGCATGGCATCAGTCAGTCCGGAGCCGGGCCTGTTCGCGTTTGGTGCGCTGACCGTACTCATCACGATGCTTGACCGTTTGTCGCCACATGCCTTGTGGCGATTCGCGGAGCATTCCGCGATTGTGCCCGTGCACGTGCCCAAACGCGTGCCGGGACGGGCGTTAACCGGCTGCCATGTCTGCGGACAGGTGCAGGCGGTGCGTCCCAACCGCGCAACGCCAGGCAATATCGAAGAAGAAATCGACGAACTGCTGGACGACACGCCGCACTGTGTACGTTGCGATGCGGTCTTGCATGAACGCAAGCCAGCTAGCCTGACGCGGACTTGGGCGCTGCTGATTGCGGCGGCCGCGCTGTACGTGCCCGCCAATGTGTTGCCAATCATGAATATCCGGTCGGTGATCTTCGGTGATAGCGGGCATACGATTCTGGGCGGCGTCGTCGAGTTATGGCAGACCGGGTCATGGGACATCGCCGTGATCGTGTTTGTCGCGAGTATCGTTGTGCCCCTGACCAAGATGTTGGCGCTGGCCGTGCTGGCCACCAGTCTGCAAAGCGGCAGCCAGTTCACGCTGCGTCAACGTACTCGCATGTACGAGATGATTGAGTTCATCGGCCAGTGGTCGATGCTGGACGTATTTGTCGTGATTCTCTTGGCCGCATTGGCACAATTCGAAGGTTTTCTGCAAATTTCCGCGGGGCCGGCGGCAGGCTCGTTCGGGATGGTCGTCATCCTCACCATGCTATCGGCCATGAGTTTCGATCCACGCATCGCGTGGGATAAAGAGCTGAGCCGAGAATTTGGTAATGTCTCGCCCGAGCCGCAGGCCCGTCGCTTGCGACAATCTGCGCCAGACGAATCACGCGATGGGGGCTCTGTCGCGGTTTCGACGAATTCCGTGCGAGACTCCGCATAGCAAAGACCCCACGCGCTTACCCTCGAACATGGCCGAAGAAAACATTTCATCCCGCGACGACAGCATCAACGCCCCGGCGGTGGTACGAAAAAAAGAGCGGCGCATCAGCTGGATCTGGCTGGTGCCCGTGCTCGCGGCGGTTGTTGCGGCATCGCTCGTCTTGCGCACGTGGCTCCTGCAAGGGCCAGAAGTCTCCATCGTCTTCGACACCGCGGAAGGCTTGGAGGTCAAAAAGACCCAGGTTCGCTATAAAGACGTGGTCGTCGGCCTGGTCGATGACATCCACTTTAATGAAGACCGTTCCAAGGTAATCGTGGACGTGCGGCTGTCGCGCGATGCGGCGGGATTGGCGGCGCCGGGCACTAACTTCTGGGTCGTGCGTCCGCGTCTGGGACTGAATGGGGTGTCAGGTCTAGGGACCCTGTTATCCGGCGCTTACATCGATGTGGATGCGCCGGATGGCGCGGGCGCAGAGACCAAGGCCACCCAGTTTGATTTTGTCGGCCTCGAAACCCCACCGGCCGTCACGCACGATCGCGCGGGCAAGCGTTATATGCTCAAGGCGCATGACTTGGGATCTTTGGACATTGGATCGCCAGTTTATTATCGACGCATCAACGTGGGCCGCGTCATCAGCTACGCGCTTGATGAAAGTGGCGATGCGGTCAACGTCGAAGTGTTTGTTGACGCTCCCAATGATCGATTTGTGACTGAGGGCACGCGCTTCTGGAACGCCAGCGGCATTGATGTCCAGGTCGATACCAATGGCCTGAAAGTTCACACCCAGTCGCTGGTATCCCTAGCGATCGGCGGCGTCGCATTTGCCCACGTGAACCCCGGCCTGACGCAGGAAGCCAAAGCGGGCGCTACATTCGAGCTGTATCGCAGCGAGAGCGACGCAAAGGCGAACCCCGATGGCGATCCGTTCCATATCCGTATGCGCTTTGATCAATCGATCCGTGGCTTGGCGGTAGGCGCAACGGTCGATTTCCAAGGCATTACATTGGGCGAGGTCACGAAGATCAGTATCGACTTCGACAACGAGAACAAACGCTTCTTCGCGTTGGTCGACGCCGTGCTGTATCCGGAGCGCCTGGGTCCTGTGTACGACCGAATGCGTGCCCGTGCCGAGGCCGAGCGCGACAACACTGGCGGCCGTTTGATCGCCACGATGATCCGGTACGGCCTCAGGGCGCAACTGCGCACCTCGAACCTGCTGACAGGACAACTCTATATCGTTCTGGAGAACTTCCCCAAAGCCAAGCCGGTCGATTTCGAGCCGTCCGAGCCGGTGATGATTCCCACCGTGCAGGGCAACCTGGAACAGCTTCAGCAGCAGATCACCAATATCGTCGATAAGATCGACAAGATCCCGTTCGACCAGATTGGCAAAGACTTGCGCGAAACCTTATCCTCGACCTCGCGTCTCTTGAAGAACCTCGACAAGAGCGTGGCGCCGGAAGTCAGCAAGACCTTGCAAGCGGCGCGTAAATCGTTGGATAACATCAATGAACTACTGGCTCGTGACGGCTCGTTGCCGGCCAATGCCGATCTCGCGCTGACCGAGCTGGGACGCGCGGCGCGGTCGCTGCGCAGTCTGGCCGATTACCTGCAAGTCCATCCCGAGGCCCTGATACGCGGGCGAGGGGATGACCCGATTCCGGGCCAACTCAGGAAATAAGCTATGAGTGTCGTGTCACGCAAACTGATTCTTCCAGCGCTGGCCATGGCGGTCTTGCTGACGGGCTGCGGGGGTTCACCCAACGCTCGGTATTACACCTTGCAGTCCAGTTCGCAGGCGATACCCGCAGCGCCCGCGCGTATCGAATACCAGATCGAAGTAGCGCCAGTCTCCGTGCCCGAACAAGCCGATCAGCCGCAGCTGATGCTGCGCGATGGGCCGGGCGAGGGCGAGCTAATGCCCATGTATTCAGATCGTTGGAGCGCGCCGCTGGGCAACGAGATCCGCAGCGCGCTGGCTGACACGCTCACCGCGAAACTGGGGGCGCTAGATGTGAACTCGCTCGCACCGGCGAGAGATGTGCCCGTATGGCGCGTCCAAGCCAACGTACAACGATTCGACATGATCGTGGGCGGCCCGGTTCGATTGGATGCGACTTGGCGCGTGCGCCCCATCAAGGTGAGCGGAGCCGCTCCCTTGTTATGCAGAACGGTGATCGAATTGCCGGCGCAGGGCAATGCCGTGGTGGGTTCTCTGGTCGAGGCACAGCAACAAGCCGTGGCGCTACTTGGGCAGACCATCGCCTCTGCAATCGAAAGTGGTGGGGCACGAGCGCTGCCAGCTTCCGCCGAGGTCCGGCTCCTAGGCTGCGCGTGATCAACGCGGCTGAAGTGACGAGTACTGAGGGTTAACCCCTAAAAGTTAACCCTAGTTTCAATGTTGGTGCAACTTCCTTAGTATTCGCGGTGATTGATCGCGGCCATCCCGTTCGCGGTCGTGCGCCTGCCGAATAGGAATTGCCCCACCATGAGCACCACCACACTGGGCGTCAAAGTAGACAACGCGCTGCGCGACCGGCTAAAGGCGGCCGCTCAGAAACTAAATTGCACGCCGCACTGGCTACACAAGCAGGCGCTACTGGCTTACCTCGAACGCATCGAGCGCGGCCAATTGCCTGCCGAGATCGTTCATCTCGCGGGTGATGAAGCCAATGCATCCGAATCCCCGGCAGCTCCGTTCGTACCGCCGTTTTTTGAATTCGGTCATGAAGTGCAGCCTCAATCGGTCCTGCGCGCGGCAATCACGGCGGCCTATCGCCGTCCCGAACCCGAGTGCGTGCCGTTGTTGTTGGGCCAAGCTCGCTTGCCGCATCGAGACAAGATCCAGGACCTGGCCACGCGGCTGGTGCAGGCCTTGCGTGACAAGCGGGGAGGTGGCGGTGTCGAAGCTCTGATCCAGGAGTTTTCGCTGTCCAGCCAAGAGGGTGTGGCGCTGATGTGTCTGGCCGAGGCGTTGTTGCGCATCCCGGACCGTGCCACGCGCGACGCATTGATTCGCGACAAAATTTCCCGTGGCGATTGGCGCGCACATCTGGGCGGATCGCAATCCCTGTTTGTGAATGCCGCGACGTGGGGCCTGATGCTTACGGGCAAACTCGTGGCCGTCAATAGCGAACAGTCCTTATCCAAGGCATTGACCCGTCTGATTGGCAAAGGGGGCGAGCCCCTGGTGCGCAAGGGCGTGAACATGGCAATGCGCATGATGGGTGAGCAGTTCGTCTCGGGCCAAACCATCTCCGAGGCGCTCGCGAATAACCGGAAACTGGAGGCCAAGGGCTTTCGTTATTCCTACGATATGCTGGGCGAGGCCGCGACCACCAGCGAGGATGCTAAGCGGTATTACGCCTCTTACGAGCAGGCTATTCATGCGATTGGCAAGGCGGCTCAAGGTGCCGGAATCTACGAGGGCCCTGGCATTTCGATCAAGCTGTCGGCGCTGCATCCGACCTACTCGCGCGCGCAGCGCGAACGCGTCATGCAGGAATTGCTGCCTCGCGTCCGAGCATTGACTATCTTGGCCCGACAATACGACATTGGTCTGAATATCGATGCCGAGGAAGCCGATCGTCTCGAGATTTCGCTGGATCTGCTTGAGTCGCTTTGCGTGACGCCAGAACTCGATGGCTGGAATGGCATCGGCTTTGTCGTGCAGGCATATCAAAAACGCGCGCCCTTTGTTCTCGATTACATCGTTGATCTGGCCCGCCGAACGCAGCATCGCATCATGGTACGGCTGGTCAAAGGCGCCTATTGGGATACCGAGATCAAGCGCGCGCAGGTCGATGGCCTGGAAGGCTATCCGGTCTATACGCGCAAGGTCTACACCGATGTATCGTACCTCGCGTGTGCGCGCAAGCTGCTCGCCGCGCCGGATGCCGTGTATCCGCAATTCGCGACCCACAATGCCTACACGCTCGCGGCCGTCTATCATTTGGCCGGGCAGAACTATTATCCGGGTCAATACGAATTCCAATGCTTGCACGGCATGGGCGAGCCCTTGTACGAAGAGGTCGTTGGTTCTGTTTCGCAGGGCAAGTTAAACCGTCCCTGTCGGATCTATGCGCCGGTTGGTACCCATGAAACCTTGTTGGCTTATCTGGTGCGCCGCCTGCTGGAAAATGGCGCGAACACCTCATTCGTCAATTTAATTGGCGATAAGAGCGTCTCCATCGAGACCTTGGTCGCCGATCCTGTCGACGTTGCGATGCGCATTGCGCCCCTGGGCGCGCCGCACGAACAGATCCCGCTGCCGAGAGAGCTATACGGATCGCCGCTGAAAGGCGCGCGACTGAACTCTGCCGGTCTGGATCTGACCAACGAGCACCGCTTGGGCTCACTTGCCGCCGCGCTTCTCAATAGCGCCGCCACGCCGTGGCGGGCCATGCCCATGCTGGGCGAAGCCGAGCGCCCGTGGGATCCGGTGCGAGCCATTGATGTGCGCAATCCCGCCGATCACCGCGATGTCGTCGGCCAACTGATCGAAGCACAGACCGACGAAGTCGAGGACGCGCTACGCGCGGCCAAGAACGCCGCGCCCATCTGGCAATCCACCCCAGTCGCCGAGCGCGCGCACTGCCTGCGCCGCGCGGCCCAGATGTTAGAAGAAGGCATGCAGCCGCTTTTAGGCTTGATCGTGCGCGAAGCCGGAAAATCCTTGCCCAACGCCATTGCCGAAGTACGCGAAGCGGTGGACTTTTTGCGCTATTACGCTGATCAGGCCGAGCGAGAATTCAACAACGACACTCACCGCCCATTGGGTACGGTGCTATGCATCAGTCCGTGGAACTTCCCGCTCGCGATATTCATGGGGCAAGTCGCCGCCGCGCTGGTCACTGGCAATAGCGTCATCGCCAAGCCCGCTGAACAGACATGCCTGATCGCCGCGCAAGCCATACAGATCCTGCGCAATGCCGGCGTGCTGGCCGGCGCCGCGCAGCTTGTGCCCGGGCGAGGTGAAACGGTGGGTGCGCAATTGGTCCGGGATGCGTCCATCGACGGTGTGATGTTCACGGGATCGACGGATGTGGCACGCTTGATCGCGCGCACGCTAGCGAGGCGCTTGGATCGCCATGGCCATACCATTCCCTTGATCGCGGAAACGGGCGGTCAGAACGCCATGATCGTCGATTCCTCCGCCCTGGCCGAACAGGTCGTCGCGGACGTCCTGAACTCGGCTTACGACTCCGCCGGTCAGCGTTGTTCCGCTTTGCGCGTCCTTTGTTTGCAGGAGGACAATGCGGACCACATCCTGCATATGCTACGTGGCGCAATGCGCGAGCTGCGTATCGGGAAGCCGGACCATCTGGCCACCAATGTGGGCCCGGTCATCGATGTCGAAGCCCGCGACAACATCATGCGTCATATCGATGCGATGCGCGAAGCGGGTCATCGCGTTCATCAAGTTGATTTAGAGCAAGAGTGTCTATACGGCACCTACGTAGCGCCCACGCTCATCGAAATCGACGACATCGGTGCTTTGACTCGCGAGGTGTTCGGGCCCGTGCTGCATGTCGTACGCTACCGGCGCGACGATCTGGATAAGGTCATTGAACAGATCAATGCGACCGGCTATGGCCTTACTTTCGGTGTGCATAGCCGTATTGATGAAACCATACGCCATGTCACGGACCGCGTGCATGCGGGCAATATGTACGTCAACCGCAACATCGTCGGCGCGGTGGTCGGCGTGCAGCCATTTGGCGGTGAAGGCCTTTCCGGCACAGGGCCGAAAGCGGGCGGGCCACTCTATCTGTACCGACTGCTTGCCATGCGCCCGCCCGGCTTGCCCCCCGGTGTCGAAGGCGCGACCGTTCCTGGCGTCCTGACCCTGCCCGGGCCTACCGGTGAGCAGAACACATACCTCCTGCGTCCACATGGCGCGTTGCTCTGCGTGGCTGCCACGGCCGCCGGTGCGCGCGCACAATATGAGGTCGCGAAGTCAACGGGTAATAAGCCCTTGTTTCTGGATGGCCCGGCAGTACGCGAATGGCGCGAGAACGTCGCGGCCGACCTGACTGTTCTTGGTAACGAAGATATCGACACTGCGGTCTTTGACGGCGTGCTTTTCGAAGGCGATGGCGATGATCTACGCGCGTGGAACGAACGCATTGCCTCGCGCGATGGCCCGATAGTGATCGTGCAGGGCCTCACACCCGATGCCATAGCAACCGGTGCCACGTATGCGCCCGAGTTACTGCTGGCGGAACGCTCGGTCAGCGTGAATACGGCGGCAGCCGGAGGTAACGCCAGTTTGATGACGATTGCTTAAGCTAGGGCGATAACTTTCGATTTGGGTAACCCTCATGACTGCGCCTTCCCCGGCCGGTCATCGCGGCCACCTGGGCAGGTGATCCCTATTCTCGCGAGCGCCGCTGCGCCTCCGGGCGCGTCAGACACGTCTTGTTCTCCCTCCTTTGCGTCTCGAAAACCTCGATTCGCGGTCAAGCTCGGCTTTGATAACAACCGCCATGCCGGGGCCTCCGTGCCCTGTTGGCGGCCCTACGAAGCCCGACAGTCGGCCGCTTTCCTTATGGTTGGAGAACGAAGTAATGAAAAGATCAAGCAAGGTAGGATGGCGTGGCCAACGGAATGCCCGGATGAGCTTTAGGCCGCGCGGGCGCCGCGGTGGTGCGGGGCGGATGGTGGGTAGCGTGTGCGCGGGTGTCTTGATGCACGCCGCCGCGATGGGACAGGCGCCCACACCCCCCCGAGAAAACGGAAAACCTATTTACACGCTGAACACAAAGCAAGACGGGCGATCAGGGCAGCCGATGATCGACTTCGGCAATTCGAGCGTGATCGTCGAGACACACCTGTCAGAGTCGGGTCGGCCGGCCATCGCTACGCCCGGTATGCGTACCGCGGATCATTTCTTGGTGACTGAAGTGCGTTTACGTGCCGATGCCGGGGGTCAGCTTATCAAGCGGGGCGACGCTCCGCTACTGATCTCCAGGCCACAACCGGATTTCAAGGGCAGTGTTGTCGTCGAAGAGGGCTCGTTTCGGATCCATGACCTTGATGGTCCACAGTGGAACGAGGCAAAACAATTCACCGTCAAAAGCGGAGCGACTCTGATCGGTCACACGCGCGATGCGCCTGACCTGTCGGTTAAACCTGGCCGTCACACGCATATCCAGATCGAACCGCGAGGCACGTTGGCACTTGGCACGCCGCGCTCTTATCCCCATTACCTGCCCAGCGCGTTCGTCGTGCCGGGAGATCTGATCAGCGAGGGAACTGTGCGTGTACGCCGCAAGGGCATTAGCGGCAACACGCTATACGTATTGCGCGATTACCGTGCCGGTGTAGACAGCGCGCTACATCTATCTGCCGTGATTAACCCCGTCTCGGATAACACGGGTGGCTCCATCGCGGATAGCGTCAAGGTCGAGGGAGACCTCGTCGGATCGGCCACTGTCTCCATACGCCTGGTGGGGGAGGGAGCGCCACTTCCCTATACCGGGTCGCCACTCAAACTTATCGAAGTGGCCGGTGCTTCGGATGCGAAACTTACCCTCGTCGGGGACACTTCGTTAGGCGGTTTTGACTACTTTCTGGTGCAGGGCAATGAGAGTTTTGTCGACAAGGACGCCGTAAAGAATTGGTACTTGGTCTCGCTGCCGAAGTCGGGTGGTGCTTCGTCCATACTCGAAGAAAAGAACGATCCCCACGTACTGGAACTAAAACCAGAAATTGAAGAGATAACCGAGTATCTCTCGGCCGGGACACCGATCTCAATCTCGCAGCCTTCCCCGCCGGGCAATGACATCAAACCGGCCCCGCTCAACACGACCATCGAGATCAGGCAGTTCGTCTCGCCCTCGTCGATCGACAAGAATACACCACCGAAGCACGGCGTCCCGCCAACACCATCGCCAACGCCTCCGCCTTCGCCGCCGGTCGAGTCGCCGGTGTCTTTTTCGAGTTCCGCACCGCTCCCCCCGCGCAATCCTACGACGTCCCCGACGTCCGCGGATTCCAATAGCCCTTCGCATTCATCGACGCCACAGGGCAAATCGCAAACTGTCGCGGCCGAGGAGGTGACGATCACGACGAGCGGCCAGAACAATGAGTCCGCGGCTAGCCGCGCAATAGTACCAACGCGAACGCCATTGCTCCCGTGGGAAACAACGCCCGTAAAGTTGAAGTCAGAGGCGGTGGTCGCCAAAACGCAAAGCCCGTCACACGCGTCGCATTCGCAGCGTCCCTCATCGAATGCACCAAATGAGGCTCTGAGCATCCCTGTGTCGGCGTCATCTACCGTTCCGCCTCAGCCATCGTCAAGCGTGTCCCCATCGGCGTCGGACAGTCTATCCGTATCGAGGTCGCCTAGCGTATCCCCATCGACGTCACCCGGCGCCTCCGTAACGACATCACAAAGCCAGCCTGTATCGCCGTCACCGAACACGCGGGTCCCTCCATCGCCGAGCCTTCTTCCTCCAGCGGATGGCGAAGAATCGCATGCTTCCAATGGTGATGCAGCATCGGAATCTCAATCGGCCGTGACCGCCGATGATCATCTCAACGGTGATTCAGATCCAGATCCCGGGGCGGGCTCAGATCCGGGAGCGGGCTCAGATCCCGAAGCGGGTCCAAATTCTGACCCTTGGGCGAACCTCGAAGGAAAACCAGAGCCGAAACCCTCAACTGTTCCTGTGTCGGACGAGCCGGCAGCGGCCACTTCGCTGAACGAAGAGCCGGTCGAGCAAGATGCCGAGGATGACAGCCAAGGAGCCACTAGCACACAGCAGCACGAATCCGAAACTGAGACCATCCAGGAGGAACCCTCGCTCATCGAGCATCGCCTGCCAGAGCTCCTGCATGCGAGAACCGCGATTCGGCCCGCGATCGGCTCATACCTGGCGAACGCCCATGCGGCGAATACGATGTTTCAGTTGACGCATAGCGACCGGGGCAATAGCTATGTCATGAATGAGGGGATAGCAGATTCGCCTACAGCGTGGATTCACTACAACGGATCGAAGTTGCATCTGAATGCCGCTGCGGGGCAATTACGTACACGCGGCGACAAGAACGTGGTCATCATGGGTGTCGATCTGGTCAGCCATGTGAATCGCCTTGACGAAAAGGTGGCGCTGGGGGTCATGTGGGGATATGGTCACTTCACCGGCCATACTCGGGCTCGGATGGCGGCTAACACGAGCATCGGCAGGGTCGACGGCCATGGCGTCGGTATCTATGGCACATACGGGCAAAGCCGCGGATCACAAAACGGGCTGTACGCGGATAGCTGGGTCCTATGGAATCATTTTAAGAACCGTGTCAGTGGGCCGAACTTCGGCGCCGAAAAATATGATTCAAAGGGCATCACAGCGGCCGTAGAGTTCGGCTATGACGCCCCCCTCGGACAAGTCGGCCATGGCCAATTCATTCTGCAGCCGCATGCTCAAGTGATTTACCAAAACGTTCGATCGCCGAGCGGGCATCATGCGCACGACACGCAGATTGCATTGCAAAATCATGCGCGTACGCAATCCCTGCTGGGCCTGCGCGCGGCCTTGCGCATTCCCACTGGTGTCAGCTCCACGCTAAACCCGTATATCGAAGCGAATTGGGTCCATGCCAGCCGGGGTTATGCCGCGCGCGTGGACGATAAAACCGTGCACGCTAACAGCGGCCGCAGCGTCGGCCAATTAAAGCTCGGTATTGATGGCGCCCTTAATCCGCGTCTTTCCCTGAGCGCCGCGTTCTTTCATCAGAAGGGCAGCGGGGGATATCACGAAACGGGTGGCAACCTGGCTGTGCAGTATCGATACTAGGCGCCAATAAAAAACCACCGATGCTTGCGCATCGGTGGCTTCCCCTTGGGGTAGTTTGCTCATTCCGCGATGAGACACCGCGGTGGCAGCCCCTTTCGTTTTTAGCTGTGGTACGCCGATTCGCCGTGCGTCGTGACGTCCAGACCTTCGCGTTCCTGATCTTCCGGTACACGCAGGCCGCAGAGCATGTTGGCAATCTTGTAGGCGATCCAGGCCACCACGCCAGACCAGACAATCGTGATCAACACGCCTTCAAGCTGGACCCACACTTGGCCCAGGATCAAACCCGTGCTGTCGAGGCCGGGGCCGCCGAGCGCTTGCGCATTGAACACACCGGTCAGCAGGGCACCCACAATACCGCCCACACCGTGCACGCCGAATACGTCGAGCGAATCGTCAGCACGCAGCATACGCTTGAGACCATTCACACCCCACACGCAGATGCAGCCTGCAGCGATACCGATGATGAAGGCGCCGACGGGGCCAACCAGACCAGCGGCCGGGGTGATACCCACCAGACCCGCCACGGCACCCGACGCGGCACCCAGCATCGACGGCTTACCCTTGACGGCCCATTCGGTGATCATCCACGCTAACACAGCACCGGCGGTTGCAATCATGGTGTTGAAGAAAGCCAGGGTTGCATCGCCGTTAGCAGCCAGCGCGGAACCCGCGTTAAAACCAAACCAACCCACCCACAGCAAGGCAGCACCGATAAAGGTCATCGGCAGGTTGTGCGGTTGCATGGCTTCACGGCCCCAGCCGACACGCTTGCCCACAACATAAGCACCGACCAGACCGGCCACACCGGCGTTGATGTGCACGACGGTACCGCCAGCGAAGTCAAGCGCGCCGCGAGCATTCAGGAAGCCAGGGGCGACATCCGACGCGAACCAGACCATATGGGCGATAGGAAGATACGCAAACGTGAACCAGATGGCAGTAAAGACCAACACCGCCGAGAAACGAACACGTTCAGCGAAGCTGCCCACGATCAGCGCGCAGGTGATTCCCGCGAAAGTCGCTTGGAACGAGGCAAACAGCAGTTCCGTGACGGACCCGGACATAGCGTATTCGCCGTCGGCCGGTGTGAACATGCCAGAGAAGAACGTGCGGGAGAAACCGCCGAAAAATGCGTTGCCTTCCGTGAATGCGAGCGAGTAACCGTAGATGAACCACAGCACCAGGCCCAGGGCAAAGGTGCAAAGCACCTGCATCAAGACAGACAACACGTTCTTACTGCGAACCATGCCGCCGTAGAACAGGGCCAGACCCGGCACTGCCATCATCAGGACCAACAGGGTAGAGACAAGTAGCCAGGAAATATCCGCTTTATCCATTATTCATGCTCCCATGCATGCATTTTGTCGTTGTGTGTTTACAGTGCGGCTTCGCCAGATTCGCCGGTCCGGATGCGGACGACCTGTTCCAGCGGTGCGGTAAAGATCTTGCCGTCGCCGATCTTGCCGGTGCGGGCGGCTTGCTCGATGACTTCGACGACCTGGTCAACCAGGTGATCGGGCACCGCGGCTTCAACGCGCAGCTTGGGCAAAAAATCGACGGCGTATTCAGCGCCGCGATACAGTTCGGTATGTCCTTTCTGGCGTCCGAAGCCTTTGACTTCGGTCACGGTCAGGCCCTGAACGCCAATGCCGGACAGCGCTACCCGGACTTCGTCGAGCTTGAACGGCTTGATAATGGCGATAATCAGTTTCATGGCAGTTCCTATGAGGGTTGCATTCACGCCTGATCACTTAAGCAATAGGTGTGCCAACTTTTTGGCATGCTGGGCAAGTCGGTTTTTTCCCCCTTGCCATGGGTTCGCGGCGTGTGGCCGATAGCGTGCATTGCTGCTTCGGCCCCAATGTGGTGCAACGCACTGAAATCGATCTGCCCCAAAGTGGTGCAACGCACCAGCGCGGCGCTTCTGAAACTAAATATGTGCGAAAGGGCTGTCTTGTATCGAATTGATGCGACTCTTTCGTCGCGTCTCAGCATTCCATCAAATACTATGAAACTACGGTTTACATGACGTGCCTGTTCAGTTCCTTAGGCGTCAGAGAGAATGACTACGCCCGGATGCAAAACGATAGGCGCTCGCGAGAGGGCCGTGTTGCTAGGCAACGGGCGCGTTTCTATTTCTCCTGTGCTTTGAGGCGGTGCCGTTTCGGCCCGCCCATTTTTTTGTTGGCTACCGGAGGCCACCACGATTCATTCGCCGCGGTGGCCATCATTCCACCTGGTATCGAAGCGCGAAGCGGGTCATAACGGCGAACATTCTGGAATCCCAGACGGGTCCGATGGCCATTGCCCTTGAGGTCTATATCCAGACCCGTTAAAATCGATCTCAACACGGCCCACCCCTCTGCGTCGAAAGATGTACGGGTGGGTTTTCTTTTGTGCCGACCATGTCTACGTACAACAAGCCCTACCTCACCTGCGAACAGCAGCTGTCCCTACTGAAGGACCGTGGTTTGGACGTTACCGACGAGGCGGCAGCGCTAGCGTGCTTGCGCCGCATTGGCTACTACCGGCTGAGTGCGTATTGGTATCCGCTGCGCCAGACTGTGCTGTTGCAAACTGCTGGGTCGCCGAAGGTTGCCGTGCAGCGGGCTGACGCGTTCCGCCCAGGCAGTAGCTTCGAGCAGGTCCTGGCTCTTTATGTCTTCGATAAGCGACTTCGCCTGCTAGTCCTTGATGCTATCGAGCGCATCGAGGTGGCCTTGCGAGTGGATGTGTCTTACCGTCTGGGTGAACGTGACCCCTTCGCACATATGAACCCTGCCATGCTGCATGGGAACTTCGCCAAGAAAGTACATCCGGCAACGGGTCGCACAGCCCATCAAAATTGGTTGGATAAGCACCAACAGATGGTGGCGCGCTCACGGGAGGATTTTGTCAGGCACTATAAGCAAAAGTACGGCGAGCCATTTCCCGTCTGGGTAAGCGTTGAACTATGGGACTTCGGCATGTTGGCCACCTTTTACCAAGGCATGCGGGTGGATGATCGAGATGCGATCGCCGAGCGCTACGGCTTACCCGACGGCCAGCTTTTGCAAAGCTGGCTCAGAGCATTGAATTTCGTGCGCAATGTTGCGGCTCACCACAGCCGTTTGTGGAACAAGAATCTGGTGGATCAGCCGAAGTTGCCGCGTGCGGGGGTGATGCCGGCCTTCGACCTCGTGATCGGCCAGCCGGCCGTCGCCTCACGCTTGTTCGTGATGCTGTGCATTTTGCTGCACCTGATGCGCGTCGTCAGCCCGAATTCGACGTGGCCTGCGCGGTTGCGGCGATTGCTCGATGACTTCCCGGCGGTGTCCGGCTTGTCGGTGGCTGATATGGGGTTTACTCCAGGTTGGGAAAATCACCCGCTTTGGCAGGAGCGGCCGGAGACGTCTTGCTTCCATGTTCCTTAATTGGCATCGTCAATGCACTTATGCTAGTTCTGATGGCGAGTGTTACCTCCGAAAAACGCAATCCCATCGAGCTCGTAACTGGCTGTCCATAAATGCCTTTTAATTCACATCGAGCTTCATCAGAAATCGCAGGCCGACGTTTTTTATTTGCGCGGTAACGGTCTACACTGTGCATATCGAGAATCACCATGCGAGGACGTATGAACCGCAATCAGTGGATTGAAGATCTACAGAAGAATGTGTCGGACTTAATTGCGCGCAGCCCGGCGGCCGATCTTGAACGCAACGTCAAGGCCGTGATGAGCCAGGCGTTCACGCGCATGGATTTGATTACGCGCGAGGAGTTCGACGTCCAGACCGATCTGCTGGCCCGTGCGCGCGAGCGCGTCGACCAGTTGGCTGCACAAGTGCAACTGCTGGAGACCCGCATCGTGGCGCTTGAAAGCAAGTCCGCGCAGGGGCAAAGTACAACATCGACGCAAGGCGCCGTACAGACGCCAAGTTCAACCCCCACTCCAGGCCCGACGCCTGAGCAGCTATAAGCCTGCTCCGATGTGCCCGGCACCTTGCTTGATGCCGGGCGCGCGGCAACTGGCGCGCTGTCAATTTATGGCTCGCCGCCACTTTCCATCGCCACGCGAGACGGGTCGAGGCTTATCGAAGCAAATCGAATTCCAGCTTGACAAACTTCGTTGGGAATTCGAGGCGCGCGAAGTAAATCAGCCAATGTGCGTCGCAGGCATAGCGGCGCACCTCCGCCACGCTCTCACCGACATTCAAATTCAGCGCGCGGGCGGACTGAATCCCCGCGCCCGCGATGGTGATTTTCTGACGTGCCTCGTGCAGTGTCAGGTCGGGGATACGGGCGATCACCGATGCAGCGGCAGAGTTTAAGAATTCGCCGCGATGCGCGCTGAATAGTTCATCGTCAATATAGACTTCACTAAAGCAGTAAGGCACGTTGTCCTTGACATGCAGGCGGCATAAATAGCGATACGCGGGAGCGTACGCCCCCTCGTAGTGCATCCCCAGGTCCGGCAACTGTTCGACCGCGTCCTCGCGGTCCACGATGCTTTCCGTGCCGAGCACATCGCTTAACGCTACGGTCTCTTCCCAGTTCGACGGGATCTGCAATTCCGTCACGCTGGGAATTTTCGCTTCGACAAAGGTGCCGATCCCGCGGCCGCGACGGATATAGCCCTCGTCCTCGAGAATGCCAATCGCGTTGCGCAGCGTCATGCGCGCCACGCGATACTGCGCCATGAGCTCTTCCAGCGAGGGTATCTGCGCGCCCGGCGCCCACACCCCCTGCGCGATATTGCGACGGAACTCCGAGGCCAGTTGCAGATAAATCGGTTGTTTACTGCGCGAGAGCACCTCGGAAGCGTGCATTTTGGACAGGGTAGGGAGGCTAGGGCGTCGTGGCATAGGCGCGTATTCTACGATCGTCGGTTTAAAGTCCGTCCAACAGTTCCTGAGCGATGTGTCGAAGTTCGTGCTTTTGCACTTTGTTCGAGTTGGCGCTTTGAACCGTCGGGAACTCGTCTACGAACACCACGCGTACCGGTACCTTGAACTTTGCCATCGAGCTTGCACATGCGGCGATGATGGCTTGCTCGGTCACGTCGCCATTCTGCGCGCGGATGACGAATGCCACGGGCACCGTTTTGCCGGCCTGTTCCGCGCCTACGATCTGAACGGCTTGTACGCCTTCCAAACTGCGGATGAATGACTCGATCTCCATCGGGTTGACCAGAAAGCCGGCTAAGCGCAGGTGCTCACCATCTCTACCTTGGAAGATAAAGCTGTGCTCGTCCAGCGTATAGCCCAGATCGCCGGTGCAGAAATATCCATCGGGGCGCACCGCTTTGAGCGTGGCTTCCGGATTGTCCAGGTATTCCGACATCAGGCTGGGCGCTTTGATTTCGATCTGCCCGATGGCGCCGTGCGGCAGTACCGCGCCTGTCTCCGAATCGACGGCACGTACCCGGCCATCTGGCGAGGCCAGTGTCCCGCCCGCGATGCGACGATGCTGCCATTCCGTGTCTAATCTGTGTCCCGCGACCAGCGCCTGCAGCTCGCTGGATCCGTATAACCCGGCAATTGGGATCCCCGCAGCGCGCGCCCGCTCAGGCAAATCATCCAGCGATGGGGCGAAGCTCGCAAAGCCCACATAGCGCAGGCTGGGGAAGGGCTTTGTCTGGGAGGGGGCTTCTTTCAGCACCAGGTCCAGCCATTCATTGTTGGCATGTGTGTGCGTCACACCATGCTCAATGATTTGCCGACAGGTCGTTTTCGCATCGAACACCGCCAGTGACACCAGCGTGGCGCCGGGCACCAGGCCGCTTAACATGGTCGAAAAACCAAATGCTCCGCAAAGCGGCGCGGCAATCAGCACCACGCTGTGCGCGTCAACGCCATACGCACGCGCCGCGATGGCGCCGTGCATGGTCAGGCCTTTTTGACGATGCAGTACCAGCTTGGGTGCCGACGTGGTGCCAGACGTGGTGTAGACCAGCGCCCCATCGTTTTCCTCGCCGGGTTCGGCGATCTCGCTCGACACGTTCGTTGCATCGCCATAGGCGATGAGGTCGGCGCCGGATACGACATTACGCAGCCGTTCATTGACCGACGCATCGCCCTCTACGACCAACACGCCGCGTAGCTGGCCAAGTATGGCCGGCTG
The DNA here is from genome assembly GCF_009763235.1 of Bordetella sp. 15P40C-2. NCBI lineage: Bacteria > Pseudomonadati > Pseudomonadota > Betaproteobacteria > Burkholderiales > Alcaligenaceae > Bordetella > Bordetella sp. 15P40C-2. The sequence goes on along the minus strand of NZ_WSJA01000005.1, from coordinate 12,052 downwards.
AACCCGGTTCAAGATATCGATGAAGGGCAAGCTCTTGAACCCTGGCCAGCAAGCCAGCCATTTGCAGCGCCCGCGTTCCAGCAGCTGGCCGACTTCGTGCTCTTTAAAACGTGTGTTGACAGCGATGACCGTGATTCCGAGGCGCGCGCAGGCCAAAAACGTCGTTAACCACTCGACGCAGTTCGGCATCCACAATGCAAGTCGATCGCCGCGACGCGCGCCGTGCGATTGCAAAAGCGCCGCGAGGCGATCCACCTCGGCAAGCAGGTTAGCGTAGTCGACTGCCCGGTCCTTTTCCTGAAAGGCGATGCGCTGCGGCGCGCTGCGGGCATGCTGAGTCAGCAGCGAGTAAAAATCCATGTGCCGCTCCTTAAATCGTGGCGATAGGCGTCACCGGTGATCCCACCGCGCCCGGCAGGCGCAGCGGCGGAGCGGTCAACAAGAACCGGTTGCGCTTGGCTGCATGTAGTGCTTCGGCCAGGTCTTTCAGATACCACAGCTCGGCCAGCGGCAGGCCCAGCTTAAACAAGCAATGGTGGTGCAGTGGCAGCAGCGATTTTTTGCCTTCGCGATCGCGCGCCGGATACGCCTCGACGGCGTAGTTGTCGGCGCAGATCGCGACAATGCCGCTATCGGTGATCCATTGCTGTAGCTGCTCGTCCGCGCCATCGAGCACGCTGCAGGCGCCGTGCAGGACTTCGGAATCGGGCTCGCCGGCCATTTCCATGATGAGTTCGGCAAAGCCGGTACGCAGCACCAGCATGTCGCCGCGTTCGACGATCACACCGTCTTTTTCCATGACCGACATCAGTTCCCGATAGCCGATCAATTGACGGTTGCGGCCATAGTGGCGTGTGAAATCGACCAGCACGCCGCGGCCTTGCATCCCCTTTACCGCGAAATTTTCGATTCCCAGCTTTTGCGCGCCCATCGCGTGCGTGCCGCTGCCGCAGCAATCGCCATGATCCTCGCCATGCGGGGCGTCGAGGATATCCTTGCCCGCTGCATAGCCGTTGTAATAGACCTTGCGCAGCGTACCGTTGCCATCGGCATCAAACTGCGCACCGACATGGGCCAGTGCATCCCATTGCGTCGAGTACTGTAACGACATCAACACCTGATCGTCGCTCAGCACGTCGATGGACGACGCATCCAGGTTTTTCATCGGGAAATTCATGTAAGGCACGCCATCGCGTTCGGTGCCCGACAGGCGCGGCGGCTTGCGGCGCGGGTTCAGGGCCATGCCGCCCGGCAGATCCAAGGGCAGCGACAGGCAGAAGGCGCGTCCTTCGCGTACCTCGCTCACGCCTTTCAGAATCTGCTCGGGGCCCAGCAGGTTGACGCGCCCAAGTTGATCGTCTTCGCCAAAGTCGCCCCAGGTCGAGCCTTCGGGTCGTTTCGTCCAACGCTTCATATCGTGTCTCTTTTTAATTGATGGAATGTTGAAGAGGCAGGGCTTGATGTCTGCCGTATTCGTCTAGGGAATGGTTTGTACGTTGAGTCAGGCCGCGCCGATGGACACACCACCGCAGACCAGATGGGTTTGCCCGGTCACAAAGCTGCATCGCTCGTCGAGGAAATACGCGATCGCGTGCGCAACTTCCTCAGGCCGGCCCATGCGGCCGACGGGGATGCCTGACAGCAGTGACTGGGTGCGGGCGTCGTCGGGATCGTTCACGCCAGCAAAGAATTCGGTGGCGATAGGCCCCGGCGCCACGGCGTTTACTGTCACGCCGTAGGGGGCGAGTTCGAGCGCCCAGGTGCGCGTCATGCCGATCAACCCGGCCTTCGTCATGCTGTAGACCGTGCGCCCCGGTTTGCCGAGCGCGGCGCGCGAGGAGATATTGATAATGCGCCCTTGGCGTGCCGTCTTCATCCCGGGCGCCAGATGTTTCGTGAAGCGAAGCGCGACTTCGACATTGAGCTGTACTGCGCGATAGAGGTCCTCGATCTGGACGTCTTCCAGATTGTCCGTGGGCACGAGGCCCACGTTGTTGACCAGCCCGTAAAAAGGCTGATGCACGGCTAGCGCGAGAAAGGCCTCGACCGCCTTGGAATCCGCCAAATCCACCGTATGGAATTCCATGTCGGCTGGCAGGTCCGCGGGCCGTGTCCGCGCGACACCCACCACCGAGTAGCCATCCTCATGCAGGCGCTGGCATATCGCCCGGCCGATTCCTTTGCTGGCACCCGTGACCAGCACGCGCTTTGTTCTCAATGTCGTCTCCTTCGCGGTCAGATTCAGTTTGGGCTGCAGCGTAGCGCATTGCGTCCGGCCAGATCTATTAGTACAAACATCTATATATATGACTGTTTAGGTGTGCAAAATTACGGTCGTCCAATGGACGGCGGCCGGGTGAGTGAATGCCGGTCAGGCCGTAAGCAAACTACAAGGAGACACGTATGAAAATGGCATCCCTATGTCGTCTGGCGTTCGCGGTGAGCGCGACGCTTGGTGCAACCGCAGTGGCGCAGGCTGCTGACTACCCTCAGAATCCCATTTCCCTGGTCGTGGGCTACGGTGCCGGCGGCGGCACCGACGTCTGCAATCGCGCGCTCGCCGTCGATGTGGGCAAACGCCTTGGTCAGACGGTCGTGGTGGAAAACCGCCCGGGGGCAGGCTCTTCGTTGTCGGTCAGCTATATCATCCGTCAGCGCCCCGACGGCTATAACATCGCGTCGCTGTCGACTGGCGGACTGCTGAATCAGGTTCTCACTCCCAGCACCAAATATGACGTCACCACCGACCTGACGCCTGTCGCCATGGTGGCCCAGTACCAGGTCGGCCTGCTGGTGCGCGCCGACTCGCCCTACAAATCGGTAGAGGAGCTATTGAAAGCGGCGCAGAAAAAGGGCGAGTTGAGCTACAGCACGGCCGGCGTTGGTACGCCTCAACACCTGACGTCCGAGCGCCTGGCGCAGGAAACCAAAACGCGCTTGACGCATATTCCCTACAAGAGCGGCCCCGAGGCGATTACGGCATTGCTGCGTGGCGATGTGGATTTCATGGCCCAGACCGCGGAATGGGTGCCCTACGTACGTGACGGCCGTCTCCGCCTGTTGGCCGTCTACACCGATGAGCGGATGAAGGGGTTCGATGCGCCTACGCTAAAGGAACTCGGCTACGACCTCGTCGCACCCAGCTTGCTCGGTATTGCCGGGCCGAAGGGCATGGACCCCGCAGTGGTCAGTAAGCTTCAAGACGCCTTTGAACAAGCCACCAAGACCCCGGAATTCGCGAACTGCTCGGATCAGTTCGGTCTGAAAGTGGATTTCAAGGGCTCCAAGGAATTCGGCGACTATCTCAAGAACACGTTGACGACCTGGCGCCCCTTGCTCGAACAGTACGCGGCAAAGGAGTAATGAAGGATGAGTTCGACCCATTCCCTATCTTGGCTCGAATGGCCGTTCCTGGACGACACGCATCGCGAGCTGGCGACACGGCTGCGCGCCTGGTGCGGCGAGCGTGAACTTCCCAGCGAAGACGTTTCCCCGGAGCAAGCTTGCCGGGAATGGGTCGCGGCGTTAGGCGCGGCCGGCTGGCTGCGCTATAGCGTGCCAGCCGGCCCAGACGGGGCCTATGGCGGCGCGTTGGACGAATTGGATTCGCGCAGCCTTTGCATTTTGCGCGAGACACTGGCTGGCCACCATGCCTTGGCCGATTTCGCTTTCGCCATGCAGGGTCTGGGCAGTGGCGCAATCTCGCTCGCGGGCAGCGACGCGCAAAAGCGCGCCTACCTGCCCGCCGTGGCGCGGGGAGAAAAAATCGCCGCGTTCGCGCTGTCGGAGCCCGAGGCCGGATCGGATGTCGCCGCCTTGTCTTGCGCCGCGGTAAAGGGGGGCGACGAGTACGTTCTGAATGGTGAAAAAACCTGGATATCCAATGGAGGCATCGCGGATTTTTATTGCGTCTTTGTTCGCACCGACCCCGATGCTGGCGCACGGGGCGTTTCCGCTTTTATCGTGGACACCGATACGCCGGGCCTCGAAATCGCAGAGATGATCGACGTCATTTCCCCGCACCCCTTGGCGACGCTGCGCTTTACCAACTGCCGCGTGCCGGCCAACCAGATGCTAGGTGGGTTGAATCAAGGCTTCAAGCTCGCGATGCAGACCTTGGATGTGTTTCGCACCTCCGTCGCCGCCGCCGCCGTGGGCTTTGCCCGCAAGGCATTGGATGCCGCTTTGCATCACGCTGCATCCCGGCGCATGTTTGGTGGCACGCTCGCCGATATGCAGCTTACCCAGGCCGCCCTGGGCGATGCCGCAACCGATATCGACCAAAGCGCGCTATTGACCTACCGCGCAGCCTGGGTGCGTGACGTCCAAAAACGTCCCCCAACCATTGAAACCGCGATGGCGAAAATGGCTGCGACCGAAAGCGCGCAACGTGTGATCGATCGTATGCAGCAAATGTTTGGCGGACTGGGGGTCAAGCGCAATCATCCGCTGGAACAACTCTATCGGGACATCCGGGCGTTGCGTATTTATGAAGGCGCCACCGAAGTCCAGAAGCTGATCATCAGCCGCGGGTTATTGAAATCGCTGTCTTAGGTCAGCCGACCCGACCCGGATATGGGGTGCCGAGCGGGCGGGTTAAACGACCGTCGTGGAGCGTGACATTATGGTCACGCTTTTAACCGTCGCGCGTGGAGTCTTTGTTCATACTGACGCCTCCTATCTTACTTGGGGGCTATATGACGCTCGCAATTCTCGCCAGCCGAGCGCTGGCGGGTGCCGACGCGCCCGCCGTGCGAGTCGAGACTCACCTGGGCGTGGGCTTGCCTGCCTTTACGGTAGTGGGCCTGCCAGATACCGAGGTGCGTGAAAGTCGTGAGCGCGTGCGCGCGGCGATCGTCAATAGCGGCTTTGAGTTCCCCAATGGTCGCATTACTGTCAATCTGTCGCCTGCGGACCTGCCGAAGGCCTCGGCCCGTTTCGATCTGCCTATCGCATTGAGCGTGCTGCTCGCCTCCGGCCAGATTGCAATAGACGAGGGCAAGGGCGAGGTCGCGCCGTCTGCACTTCAGAGCATGGTGTTCGCCGGCGAGCTCTCGTTGACGGGAGCCCTGGTGCCGGTGCGGGCGGCTTTGGTGCTGGCGATGGCCGTGTCCCGAGAGCAGCCAGGCGCCACCATGATTCTGCCCACGGCCAGTGCCGCGGAGGCCGCCTGGGTGCCCGATTTGGATGTGCTGGCGGCCAATACACTGGCGGATGTCGCCGCCCACCTGATGGGTAACGCTCGACTACCGAAAGGCGAGCCTCGGGCATGGGATCAGATGGAAGCTCCCCCGTGCCTGTCCGATGTGCGCGGTCAACCCATGGCGCGGCGCGCGCTGGAGGTAGCCGCCGCGGGCGGGCACAGCATGCTCATGGTCGGGCCGCCGGGCGCGGGCAAGAGTATGCTTGCTCAGCGTTTGCCCGGGTTGTTGCCGCCGCTTACGCGCGTGCAAGCGCTGGAATCGGCCGCGATATCTAGCCTGACCGGTCAGCCGGCCACGGCCTTGCATCGTCAGCCTCCGTTTCGCGCGCCGCACCATGGGGCTTCCGCCGTGGCGTTGATTGGGGGTGGCGCCGTTCCCCGTCCGGGGGAAATCAGTCTTGCCCATCATGGCGTGCTGTTTCTGGACGAATTGCCGGAATTCACTCGAAAATCGCTGGAATCATTACGCGAACCGCTCGAGACGGGCAGGGTAGCGATTGCGCGCGCCCGACATGCCGTCGAGTATCCGGCACGGTTTCAGCTCATCTCGGCCATGAACCCTTGTCCCTGCGGCTGGCGCGGTCACCCCAAACGCCCCTGTGCCTGTACGCCTGACCAAGTGGCGAGATATGTCAGCCGCTTGTCGGGGCCGTTGTTGGATCGGCTGGATTTGCTGATTGAGCTGCCGGCGACCGGGACAGATTGCCTGGAACTGCCGCCGGGAGAGCCGTCCGAGGCCGTGCGAGAGCGCGTCGCGCGTTGCCGGGCATTGCAGCAAGAGAGGCAAGGGGGCGTCATTGCCAGACTAGAAGGCGCCGCTATCGATGCGCACTGTGAACTGGAAACGGACGCACAGCAACTGCTGGTCAAGGCGATCCAGCGCCTGCACGGTTCGGCCCGGGTCACGCACCGTGTGCTACGGGTTGCGCGTACGGTGGCGGATCTCGATGCCCAGCCGCGCATCCAGGCTCGTCATGTGGCCGAGGCCCTTCAGTATCGATGTCGGCTCGGATGAGCGACCGGGGGACGGGCTATCCCGGTTGGTGATAAGACGAGCCGGGGATTGGGTCGGACAGCAGCGTCGCGCAGTGTCCATTACCCATCCTCTTGTACGAAGTGGCAACCGAATTAGACAACCGGACCAAAATCACCATATAATCAAAGGCTTTCCTGGTCGCGCCAGGGAAAAACCAGAAGTGAATCCAGGTCCGGCAAGTCTTGCCGTGGCGGTGGGGCGGTAGCTCTTCCGTGCGACAGGCACCTGTGTATTCATATTAAATCAACATATGTAGGAATCATCATGCCCAAGATGAAGACCAAGAAAAGCGCTTCCAAGCGCTTTCAGGTTCGCGGCAGCGGATCCATCAAGCGTGGCCAGGCTTTCAAGCGCCACATCCTGACCAAGAAGACCACCAAGAACAAGCGCCAGCTGCGCGGTTCGGCGGCGGTTCATGAAACCAACGTGGCCTCCGTCAAGGCCATGATGCCTTTCGCTTGATAACGGAGATCTAATATGCCTCGCGTAAAACGCGGCGTTACCGCCCGCGCTCGTCACAAAAAAGTCATTGCCGCCGCCAAGGGTTACCGTGGCCGCCGCGGTAATGTATTCCGCATCGCCAAACAGGCGGTCATGCGTGCTGGTCAATATGCTTACCGCGACCGCCGCAACAAAAAGCGCACCTTCCGCGCTCTGTGGATCACGCGTATCAACGCAGCTGTGCGTGAGCATGGCATGAGCTACAGCGTGTTCATCGCTGGTCTGAAGAAGGCTTCGATCGAACTCGACCGCAAGGTTCTGTCCGATTTGGCCGTGCGCGACAAGGCTGGCTTTGCCGCCATCGTGCAACAGGCCAAGGCAGCACTGGCTGCCTAACGTGCGCTGATCGCATCGCGCATTACCGCAAACGGGGCTTTTTGGCCCCGTTTGCGTTTTGTTCGGGGCCGTTCCTGGTAGAACACCCAAGACAGAATTCGTGTCGGGACGACCTTGTGGTTCGGCCCGACAGCTCCCTAGGCAGACTTCCCTAGGGGGTTGCTCCGGTCCGAGCCCCTGGTGGGGACGGGCCGGGCAGCAGCCCGACTGGTGCGGCGTGGGGGTACTTTTTATGGCACTGATTCCATGACTTTAATGGCTGAAGACCTGGTCACCCAGGCCAAAGAACGATTCGCCGAGGCCACCGACGCCGCGGCGCTGGAAAATGCGAAGGCGCGCTTTCTGGGTAAAGACGGCGCACTGACCGCGATGCTCAAAGGCTTGGGCAAACTCGATCCCGAGCAGAAACGCGAGATGGGCGGGCGCATCAACCAGGCCAAGCAGCAGATCGAGGCCTTACTGAATCAACGCCGCGCCGAGCTGGCTCAGGCCGAGCTCGATGCTCGTCTGGCCGCAGAAACGATCGACGTGACCTTGCCCGGCCGTGGCCGCGCGATGGGCGGTATTCACCCCGTCGCCCGCAGCTGGGAACGCGTCGAGGAAATCTTCCGCTCTATCGGTTTCGATGTGGCCGACGGCCCCGAGATCGAAAACGACTGGACCAATTTCACCGCGCTGAACAATCCGCTGGATCACCCGGCGCGCTCCATGCAGGATACGTTTTACGTCGATCTAAAAGATGGCGACGGCCTGCCGCTTTTGCTGCGTACTCACACCAGCCCCATGCAGGTGCGTTACGCCCGCATGAACAAGCCGCCCATCAAGGTCATCGCCCCGGGTCGCACTTACCGCGTCGATAGCGACGCGACGCACTCGCCGATGTTCCATCAGGTCGAAGGCTTGTGGATCGCCGAGGACATCTCCTTTGCTGATCTGAAGGGCGTCTACACTGATTTTCTGCGTCGCTTCTTTGAAAGCGACGATCTGGTCGTGCGATTCCGTCCGTCGTTCTTCCCGTTTACCGAGCCCTCGGCCGAGATCGACATGATGTTTACGTCGGGCCCCAACCGTGGCCGCTGGCTGGAGATTTCCGGTTCTGGTCAAGTGCATCCTCAAGTGGTGCGCAACTTCGGCCTCGACCCCGAGCGTTACATCGGCTTTGCGTTCGGCTCCGGCCTGGAGCGCCTGACGATGTTGCGCTATGGCGTGAACGATTTGCGCCAATTCTACGAAGGTGACCTGCGTTTCCTGCGCCAGTTCAACGAATAACCGACGGCTGATCATGCAATTTCCTGAATCCTGGCTTCGTGCCCTGGTCAATCCCACGATCACTACTGACGAACTGGCGCATCGGCTCACCATGGCCGGCCTCGAAGTCGAAGAAACCGCGCCCGCCGCACCGCCTTTCTCGGGCGTGGTCGTCGCGCATATCGTCGACATCGCGCCGCACCCCGACGCCGACAAGCTGCGTGTGTGTCAGGTCGATGATGGCTCGGGCGAGCCGCTGCAGATTGTCTGCGGCGCACCCAATGCCGCGAAAGGACTGACGATTCCCTTGGCTCGCGTGGGCGCCGAACTGCCTGGCGGCATCAAGATCGGCGTGGCCAAAATGCGCGGCGTCGCGTCCTCGGGCATGCTGTGCTCGGCGCGCGAATTGGGTCTGTCGCAAGACCACGCCGGCCTGCTTGAACTGTCGAACGAACTCAAACCCGGCACGCCCATCCGCGAGGCGCTGGATCTGGACGACACGCTGTTCACGCTGAAACTCACGCCTAACCGTGCCGATTGTTTGTCGATCCTGGGTGTGGCGCGCGAAGTCGCTGCGCTCACTGGCGCGCCTCTGTCGATACCGACGGCCGTCGCCGTCCCGGTCGAATTGCAAGATCGTCTGCCCGTGAAGGTCTCCGCGCCGGATCTGTGCGGCCGATTCGCGGGTCGCGTCATTCGTGGCGTCAACGCACGCGCGGCGACGCCAGAGTGGATGAAGACGCGCCTGGAGCGGGCAGGGCAGCGCTCGATCTCGGCGCTGGTCGATATCTCCAACTACGTAATGCTGGAACTTGGCCGTCCCTCCCATATTTTTGATCTGGATAAGATCGGTGGCGACGTCGAGGTCCGCTGGGCACGCGAAGGCGAGCGCCTTGAGTTGCTCAATGGACAGACGGTAGAACTCAATCCCAAGGTTGGCGTCGTGGCCGCCGGGGATCAGGTGGAAAGCCTGGCCGGCATCATGGGCGGCGAAGCGACCGCCGTGACGCTGGACACGACCAACATCTACGTGGAAGCCGCGTTCTGGTGGCCCGAAGCCATCGCAGGCCGCGCCCGCCGCTTCAAGTTCAGCTCCGAAGCCAGCCATCGCTTCGAGCGCGGCGTGGATTACGCGAGCATCCCCGAACACTTGGAATTCATCTCGCGCCTGATCCTGGATATCTGCGGCGGTCAGGCAGGCCCCATCGACGATCAAGTCGTCAATCTGCCCGAGCGCAAGCCGGTGCGCATGCGCCTGTCGCGCTGCCATCGTGTGCTGGGTGTCGCGGTGTCGCAAGCCGATGTCGCGCAGATCTTTACGAACCTGGGTTTGTCTTTCAAGTTGGACGGCGAGGACTTCATTGTCGATCCGCCTTCCTACCGTTTCGACCTCGAAATCGAGGAAGACTTGATCGAGGAAGTCGCCCGCATCTACGGTTTCGAGCGTCTGCCCGACGTGCCGCCGGTTGCGCGCGCGCAGATGTTCTCGCAACCCGAAGTGCGTCGTGGCCCGCATACGCTGCGTCGTCTGGCGGCCGCTCAGGACTACCAGGAAGTCGTCAACTACAGCTTTGTGGAAGCGGACTGGGAACGCGACTACGCCGGCAATGACAATCCGGTGCGTCTGCTCAACCCCATCGCCAGCCATCTGTCGGTGATGCGTTCCAGCCTGATCGCTGGCCTCGTGGCAAACATCCGCTACAACGCCAACCGCAAGCAATCGCGGGTGCGCGTCTTTGAACTGGGTCGCGTATTCCTGCGCGATGAGGCGCAACAAGATGGCCCGCTGTCAGTGGCCGGTGTGAATCAACCTCTGCGTCTGGCTGGGGCCGCCTGGGGCCCAGCCGTCGAAGAACAGTGGGGTGTGAGCACGCGTCAGGTCGATTTCTACGATGTCAAAATGGATGTCGAGGCGCTATTCGGCGCGCGCGCCAAACAGCTGCGATTCGTCGTGGCGCAGCATCCTGCGCTGCACCCGGGACGCAGCGCGCGCATCGATCTAGACGGCCGCGCTGTCGGCTGGATCGGCGAACTCCACCCGCGCTGGGCGCAGCAATCCGATCTGGCGCATGCACCCGTCGTGTTCGAGCTGGATGTCGAAGCCTTGTCCGAAGGTCAGCTCCCGAAGGTGCGCGAATTGTCCCGCCAGCCGGTCGTGGTACGCGACCTGGCGCTTTGGGTCGATCTGCAAGTTTCCGCGCAGGCGATGCTGGACACCGTGGCGGCCGCCATCGCCGCGGATGCTACATTGTCGGTTGTGCAAGACGTCAGCCTCTTTGACGTCTGGCGCGATAAGGCTCAAGACGGCAAGCCCGTCACGGAGAAGAGCCTGGCGTTCCGCTTCTGGCTGCAGGACACGGAAGTTACACTGGATGAAGCCCGCGTGGCCGATTGTCTGGCCCGAATTACGCAAGCTCTGGTTAGCGCCCATGGCGCGCGCCAGCGTACTTGATCATGGGGATAGCTATGCTTGCCGAGCCGCGTACCTTAACCAAAGCCGAGCTGGCCGAAATGTTGTTCGAGCGGGTCGGCTTGAATAAGCGCGAGGCCAAGGATATCGTCGATACGTTTTTCGAAGAAATCCGCGACGCGCTCGCTCGCGGCGAGGCGGTGAAGCTCTCGGGCTTCGGGAATTTCCAGGTGCGTAACAAGCCGCCGCGTCCTGGACGCAATCCGAAGACCGGCGAGACGATTCCCATTGCCGCAAGGCGGGTGGTCACGTTTCATGCCAGCCAGAAGCTCAAGAGCATCGTCGAGAACGTCGAGCCCAACGGCCTCGACGAGAGCGAGGAGTGATACGCTTTGTCGGCAATTGTCATCGGCACCCCGATCATCACGGCTTAAAATTTACCCATGACTCGTCCTGAACCTGCTGTGGCGCTTCCGCCCATTCCCGCCAAACGCTACTTCACCATCGGTGAAGTCAGCGACCTGTGTCTCGTCAAGCCTCATGTGCTGCGGTATTGGGAACAAGAGTTCACGCAGCTCAGTCCGGTAAAGCGTCGTGGTAACCGTCGCTATTATCAACACCACGAAGTCTTGCTGATCCGTCGCATCCGGTCGCTGCTGTATGAGCAAGGCTTCACGATCAGCGGTGCTCGCAACCGCTTGGGCGACAACCGCGATATGCCGCACGATCAGGATGCGGCTGTCCGGTTGAGCGGCGCGGAACTACAGGCCTTGCGTAGCGAGCTTGGGAATATCTCGGCCATGCTGGGCGAGGTGTTAAAGCCGGTCGTTGACGTAGCAACTAACGACGCGACTCGCGGCTAACGCGGGTCGATTCGGCTCAGTCTGACTATGCGCCAAAAAATTTTCGTGTTTTTATAAAAAAAGGCCTGCAATTCTCTGCAGGCCTTTTTTTCTCTGCTATAATCTTTTTCTCTTCGGGGCGTAGCGCAGCCTGGTAGCGCACTTGCATGGGGTGCAAGGGGTCGCGAGTTCGAATCCCGCCGTCCCGACCAATATATAGCAGTAAAAATTAGGCTTACAAGCTTCGGCTTGTAAGCCTAATTCTTTAGTGCAACAGTGATCGATACAAAAATCGGCGTCGTTGGAATAACTTATCTAGAAAGATAAAGGGCTCTACCCCATAAACGGGGGATGAGCATTCATCAGACCCGTTTAATCACACCGTTCCAACCGCACTGAGCCAAGACTCTCATGCGGTAATTCTCAAAATTTCTGAACCCAAACGCCCGGCGCGAGAGCATTTCCATCTTCGTGTG
>NZ_WSJA01000043.1:0-67443 GCF_009763235.1 Bordetella sp. 15P40C-2 | reverse complement strand
CAAAGCCGGTCCGGCGCCCGGGCGCCGGACACCGCGTCGCTCGTCTCGTCCGCGCCTTCGCGCTCCCTTCGACTTCCGCTCGCTCGGCTTTGAGGCGCCCTCGCGGCCCGATTGCCTCGACTCGACTCGCGTTGGCGCAGATTGGAGCGGCGTTGGGACAGTGGTTTTCTTGGCGTTTTGATGGGGCGCGTTCTGGGGATGGAAGATGGGGTCGGGCTGTTAATGGCGGGCGCCCTGCGCTCCCGCCATTAGCTATCGAATAGTGGAAGGGGGAAGGGCTCTGTTCTTGTTTGAATGCTTGCGCGGGAAATTTTCAGGCTATATAGTTGAAGCCTAAACTAACTTGGTGCCCCGGCTTGCCGGGTGACTTTCCGGTCGCGGAGTGGTGTCATGAAAATTGTTTGCCTGGGCGGTGGCCCTGCCGGTCTCTATTTTGGGTTGCTGATGAAGCTGCAGAACCCAGAGAATGAGGTGACGGTGGTTGAGCGAAACCGGCCGTATGACACGTTTGGCTGGGGGGTGGTGTTCTCTGACGCGACGATGGATAACCTGCGTCAGGCGGACCCTGTTTCGGCGCAGACGATCGGGGACGCGTTTAATCATTGGGACGATATCGAAATTCACTTCAAGGGCGAAAGTATTCGCACGAGTGGTCACGGGTTTATCGGTATCGGACGCAAAAAGTTGCTGAACATCTTGCAGCAGCGCTGCGAAGATGTGGGCGTAAAGCTCGTGTTCGAAACGTTTGTGCAGGACGATCAGGCCGCCGCGCAGCAGTATGACGCGGATTTGGTGATCGCTTCGGACGGGCTGAATAGCCTGGTGCGCAAACGTTATGCGGATACTTTTCACCCGGATATCGACACGCGGCGCTGCCGGTTTGTGTGGCTGGGAACGACGAAGGTGTTTGATGCCTTTACGTTCGCGTTTGTGCAGACGGAGCACGGCTGGTTCCAAGCGCATGCGTATCGGTTCGAGGATGGACTGTCGACGTTTATCGTCGAGACGCCGGAGGAGACCTGGCAGGCGGCAGGCATCGGCGAGATGAGTCAGGAGGAAGGGATCGCCTTTTGCGAAAAGCTCTTCGCGCCGTGGCTGGACGGGCACAAGCTGATGAGTAACGCCGCGCATTTGCGCGGGGCGGCGATCTGGATTCAGTTTCCTCGCGTGATCTGCAATACCTGGGTGCGGTGGAATACGCTGCAGACGCCGCGCGGCGAACGACGGGTGCCCGTGGTGTTGATGGGAGATGCCGCGCATACGGCGCACTTCTCGATCGGGTCGGGGACGAAGCTGGCGCTTGAGGACGCTATCGAGTTGGCGCGGTGTCTGAAGGGGGCCGAAGGCGGTCTGGAACAGGGGCTGCAACACTATGAGGATGTGCGCAGCGTCGAGGTGCTGAAAATTCAGAACGCGGCGCGTAATTCAACGGAGTGGTTCGAAAACATCAAACGCTATGCGGATCTGGAGCCGGAGCAGTTTGCTTATTCGTTGCTGACGCGTTCGCAACGGATCTCGCACGAGAATCTGCGGCTGCGCGATCCGAAATGGTTGAACGGGTATGAGTTGCGGCTGGCGCAACGGGCGGCGGCGCAGGCCAATACCGAAGCGCCGGCAGAGGGCAACGCTGCGCCTTTGCCTATGCTCACGCCATATCGCGCGCGTAGCGTTACGTTGAAAAATCGCATTGTGGTCTCGCCGATGGCGATGTATTCGTGCGTGGACGGCGTGCCGGGTGAGTTTCATCTGGTGCACCTGGGCGCGCGCGCCTTGGGTGGCGCGGGGCTGGTGATGGTGGAGATGACATGTCCTTCGCCTGACGCGCGTATTACGCCGGGATGTCCTGGGCTGTGGAATGACGAGCAGGTCGATGCGTTTGCGCGCATCGTGGATTTTGTGCACGGACAGACAGACGCCTGCCTGGGTGTGCAGTTGGGGCATGCGGGGCGCAAGGGCTCGACGCAAGTTGGCTGGGAGCAGATGGATCATCCGTTGCCAACGGGCAATTGGCCGCTGATGTCGGCGTCGCCGTTGCCGTATTTGCCGGGTATATCGCAAACGCCCCGCGCGATGACGCGGGACGATATGGATCGCGTGCGCGATGATTTCGTGGCGGCGGCGCGGCGTGCGGCGAAGGCCGGCTTTTGCTGGTTGGAGTTGCACTGCGCGCACGGCTATTTGTTGTCCAGCTTCATCTCGCCGATCACCAATCAACGTGACGACGAATATGGTGGCACGCTGGAGAACCGCCTGCGTTATCCGTTGGAAGTATTCCGCGCGGTGCGCGAGGTGTGGCCCGCAAAGCTGCCGATGTCGGTGCGTATCTCCGCGCACGATTGGGTCGAGGGCGGCATCACGGCTGATGACGCGGTTGAGATCGCGCGCTATTTCAAGGCGGCCGGCGCCGATATGATCGACTGCTCTTCAGGTCAGGTTAGCCCGGATCAATCACCGGTGTATGGACGCATGTATCAAACTCCGTTCGCGGATCGCGTGCGCAATGAGGCCGGGATTCCCACTATTGCCGTGGGGGCCATCTTCGAGGCCGATCACGTCAACGGCATCATCGCATCGGGACGCGCGGATCTGTGCGCACTGGCGCGCCCACATTTGGCCGATGCGTCCTGGACGCTGCGCGAAGCGGCTCGCGTGGGCTATCGCGACACGGCTTGGCCCGTGCAGTACGCAGCGGGCAAGCGCCAACTGGAAACGAACTTCGAGCGTGCCGCGATGATGGCGCAAATGGATGCGAAATGAACGCAGTAAATAAACCCTTGGCCGGGCGGCATGCGCTGGTGACGGGCGGGGCTCGAGGCATCGGTCTGGCCTGCGCGCGTGCGCTGCAGCAGCGCGGCGCATCCTTGACCCTGCTGGGTCGGGACGCGGGAGCCTTGAATCAAGCGGTGGCCATGCTGGCCGGGGATGGTCGGGTGCACGCGGTGGTGGCTGACATCGCGGATGCGACCTCGGTGCAGGAGGCATTCGAGCTTGCCTTCAAGCAGGGCGGCGCGATCGATGTGCTGGTCAACAACGCGGGTCAGGCGGTCAGCCAGCGGTTTGAACGCACGGATGCGGCGCTGTGGCAGTCGATGATCGCGGTGAATTTGAACGGTACGTATCACTGCACGCAGGCCGTGCTGCCAGGCATGGTGGCGGCGGGCTGGGGACGCATCATCAACGTGGCCAGCACGGCGGGTCTTATCGGTTATCCCTACGTCAGCGCCTACTGCGCGGCGAAACACGGCGTGGTGGGCTTGACCCGCGCGCTGGCGTTGGAAGTGGCGCGCAAGGGCGTGACAGTCAACGCCGTCTGCCCCGGATTCACCGAAACCGACATCGTGCGCGAAGCGGTGAACAACATTGTCAGTAAGACGGGCCGCACGCCAGAAGCCGCACGCGAAGAACTCGCCGCCCGCAACCCGCAGGGCCGTCTGGTGCAGGCCGAGGAAGTGGCGGAAACCGTGGCATGGCTGGCGTTGCCCGCTTCCTCGTCCATCAACGGTCAGGCGATCGCCGTCGATGGTGGCGAAGTGATGACGGGATAGCACCTCGGCCCGCCCAAACATTACCCGGAATGCTTTAAGCAGGAGACATCATGAGTGCAGCGCCCCAGCAATATACGATGAAGCATCATCGTCGCCCCTACGCCGATTACGCGGCACGTACCTTTCTGTGGGAGGTGTCATCCGACGGCAAGGTGGCCACCATCACGCTGAATCGCCCTGAACGCAAGAATCCGCTGACTTTCGATTCCTACGCCGAGCTGCGCGACCTGTTTCGCGCGCTGTCGTATGCCACCGATATCAAGGTCGTTGTGGTGACGGGCGCGGGCGGCAACTTCTGCTCGGGCGGCGATGTCCACGAGATCATCGGGCCGTTGACGAAAATGAGCATGCCCGAACTGCTGGACTTCACGCGCATGACGGGCGATCTCGTCAAGGCAATGCGTGCTTGCCCACAGCCCATTGTGGCGGCGGTCGATGGGGTTTGCGCGGGTGCGGGCGCGATGATCGCGTTGGCTTCGGATATGCGCGTGGGCACGCCAGAAGCCCGCACGGCGTTTCTCTTTACGCGTGTGGGCCTGGCCGGCGCGGATATGGGGGCATGCAGCTTGCTGCCTCGCGTGATTGGTCAAGGGCGCGCTTCCGAGTTGCTATACACCGGTCGCGCCATGACGGCGCAAGAAGGGTCTCAGTGGGGATTTTTCAATAGCCTGCACGACAGCGGCGAGGTCCTGGCCGCCGCGCAAAAGCTGGCGGCACAACTTGCCGCGGGGCCCACGTTTGCCCATGGCGTGACAAAGAAATTGCTGCATCAGGAATGGAATATGGGCCTGGACGAAGCGATCGAGGCCGAGGCCGAAGCGCAGGCCATCTGCATGCAGACGCGCGATTTTCATCGGGCGTATGAGGCGTTTGTCGCCAAGCAAAAGCCAGTATTCGAAGGGGATTGATGATGGCCGACACGTCGTGGCTGGACTGGCCGTTTTTTGACGATCGTCATCGTGAGATGGCGGCCGAACTCGAGGCGTGGTGCGTCGATGCGTTGGCCGATATCGATCATCACGATACCGACGCTGCCTGCCGGCATCTGGTCGCTGCGCTGGGCAAAGCGGGTTGGCTGCGCTATTGCGTGCCGTCCGGACCAGACCAGTCATGGGGTGGGGCATTGCCTCAAATCGATTCGCGCATGGTGTGCATCCTGCGCGAAACGCTGGCGCGCCATGAGGGGTTGGCGGATTTCGCGGCGGCGATGCAGGGGCTGGGCAGCGGGGCCATCGCATTGATGGGTTCGGATGAGCTGCGGCAGCGCTATTTGCCGCGTGTGGCGCGCGGCGAGGCTATCGCGGCGTTTGCCTTGTCGGAACCCGATGCCGGGTCGGATGTCGCGGCGCTATCGTGCTCGGCGCGGCTGGAGGGTGACCATTATGTGCTCGATGGGTCCAAGACCTGGATCTCGAACGGGGGCATTGCCGATTTCTATTGTGTATTCGCGCGCACCGGAGAGGCGCCTGGCGCACGGGGCATCACGGCATTCGTGGTCGATGCGGATACGCCCGGCTTGTCCGTGTCGGAGCGCATCGATGTGATCGCGCCGCACCCGCTGGCCACGTTGGTGTTCGACGAATGCCGCATTCCCGTCGCGCAACGGTTGGGCGAGCCAGGGCAGGGCTTCAAGCTCGCCATGATGACCTTGGATATTTTCCGGGCCTCGGTGGCTGCCGCCGCGCTGGGATTCGCGCGTCGCGCCCTGGATGAAGGGCTATCGCGCGCGCGCAGCCGTCATATGTTCGGCCAGACCCTCGCGGATCTGCAGATCACGCAGGCAGCGCTGGGGGATATGGCGACCGCCATTGATTCGGCCGCGCTGCTGACTTACCGCGCTGCATGGCTGCGCGATATCAAAGGCGTACGCACCACGCGCGAGGCCGCAATGGCCAAGATGGCCGCGACCGAGTCGGCTCAGGCCGTCATCGACCGGGCCTTGCAGATGTTCGGGGGTGCCGGTGTGGTGTCGGGCGTGCCGGTGGAAAAACTCTATCGCGAGATCCGCGCACTGCGCATTTACGAAGGCGCCACCGAGGTTCAGAAACTCATCATCGCTCGAGAACTGCTTAAAGACTAGTTGAATCGCGATACCCGCGACGTAGCGCAAGTAAGGGGAAACACATGGAACACTCTGCTCACCAGGATACTTTTGCCCGAGACAATTTGCCGCCCGAGGAAGAGTGGCCCGAGTTTTTGCTTGATAGCCCGGATGTGAATTACCCGACGCGTCTGAACTGCGCGGCAGAGTTGGTCGATACCATCGTGATGCGCGGCCATGGCGACCGCATCGCGCTGCGTTGGCGCGAGGGCGACGAGCAGCGCACGATGACCTACATGGAACTGCGTTCGCTCAGCAACCGCATCGCGCATGTGCTGACCGAGGACATGCAATTGGTGCCCGGCAATCGCTTGCTCTTGCGCGGACCAAACAATCCCATGATGGCGGCGTCCTGGCTGGCGGCGATCAAAGCCGGGCTGGTGACGGTGCCCACCATGCCGTTGCTGCGCTCAAAGGAACTCAAGCAGATCATCGACAAGGCGCAAGTCAGCGCGATGCTGTGCGACGCGCGGCTGCGCGAGGAGGCCGAGTTCTGCCTGCAGCCCGAGCACGAGCACTATTGCGAATCGCTCAAGCAGGTTGTGGTGTTTAACGATGGCGGGCCCAAGTCGATGGATTCGCTGGCCGCCGACAAGTCAGATGACTTCGTTGTCTGCGACACGGCGGCCGACGATGTGTGCCTGATCGCGTTCACGAGCGGCACGACCGGCATGCCCAAAGGCTGCATGCACTTTCATCGCGATGTGCTGGCGATGTGCGATCTGTTCCCTCGTCATGTCATCAAGCCCAACGAAGACGATATCTTCTGCGGCACGCCGCCGCTGGCGTTTACGTTCGGCTTGGGCGGCTTGTTATGTTTCCCGCTGCGCGTGGGCGCCAGCGTGGTGTTGGCCGAGAAGCTGACGCCGGAAAGCCTGATGGAATTGATTCAGGATTTTCGCGCCACGATCGTATTCACGGCACCGACGTTCTATCGTCAAATGGCCGCGATCGCGAATCGCTACGACATTAGTTCGCTCAAGAAGAGCGTATCGGCGGGTGAAGCGCTGCCCGATGCGACGCGTCAGCTGTGGAAAAAGGCAACCGGTATCGAGATGATCGATGGTATCGGTGGCACGGAGATGATCCACGTATTTGTGTCCAGTGCGCCAGAAGAGGTGCGGCCCGGCGCGATCGGCAAGGTGGTTCCCGGCTATATCGCCTGCGTGGTCGATGACGACATGCAGCCGGTACCCAATGGCACGCCTGGTCGGTTGGCGATCAAGGGGCCCACCGGATGTCGCTATCTGGCCGATGAACGGCAACGGCGCTTTGTGCAGCAGGGCTGGAATCTGCCAGGCGATACGTTTATTCAGGACGACGATGGCTATTTCTTTTATCAGGCGCGCAATGACGACATGATCGTGTCGGCCGGCTATAACATCGCGGGCCCTGAGGTGGAGGATGCGCTGTTGCGGCACGAAGCGGTTGCCGAATGTGGGGTGGTGGGCGCACCGGATGATGAGCGCGGTCAGATCGTCAAGGCGTTCGTGGTGCTCAAGCCAGATTTTGAGGCGAACGCAGAGATGGTGAAGACTCTACAGTCGTTTGTGAAAGCGACGGTGGCGCCATACAAATATCCGCGTGCAATCGAGTTTGTGGAGGCATTGCCGCGAACCGAGACGGGCAAGCTGCAGCGATTCGCGTTGCGGCAAAGAGCGTGAGACGGCTTATGTCGCGGGAGTTGTCCGATCGCAGTGGCACATCAGAAGGCGCGCCTTTTGTCAGTCAGGTCGATGTGCGGTTTCGACATTGCGATCCGGCGGGCATCGTGTTTTATCCGCGCTATTTCGAGATGATCAATGACTTCGTCGAGGAATGGTTCGCGAATGGCCTGGGTGTGTCGTTTCACGAGCTGCATGCAGTCCGCCATATCGGCACGCCGCTGGCTTCGGTGCAGTGCGATTTCTCGGCGCCTAGTCGGTGGAATGAGACCTTGCGTCAGGAGCTACGTGTGCTGCGCATAGGCGGGGCTTCGGTTAACGCGGAGGTGCGTTTTTCCGGTCCTGCGGGAGATCGACGGCTGACGGCGCGGTTGACGATAGTCACGGTGGATATGCATAGCATGCGCTCGACCGAGATGCCTGTGGATTTGCGGGAACGCATGCAGGCTTATGTGGTGTCGTCCGCGGACGATGGGGCCGGCGTTGCGCGGCGTTGATGGTGGTTTTTAATTAGAGGATGGAGTCCCATGAATATCTTGCAACCGTCTGATTGGTTGGCGCCGCGTGGTTATTCGAACGGGGTGATGACGGAGTTGGCTGTGGGCGACCGGCTGGTGTTTGTCGGAGGCCAGGTCGGCTGGAATGGTCAGCAGCAGTTCGAGACGGATGATTTTGCCGAGCAGGTGCGGCAGGCGTTGGTGAATATCGTGCAGATATTGGCCGAAGGTGGGGGCAAGCCTGAGCATATTGTGCGGATGACCTGGTATGTGAAGAACAAGCAGGAGTATGTGGCGGCTTATCCGGCGATTGGGAAGTACTACCGGGAGGTCATCGGGCGGCACTTTCCGTCGATGAGTGCGGTGGAGGTGGCGGATCTGGTGGAGGATCGCGCTAAGGTGGAGATCGAGGTTACTGCTGTGATTCCGGCGGCTTGATCTTTTGCTTGATTTCTCGGCCGGTTGGTTTGGGGGCGGTTGGAGTCTTTAAAACGTCGGCGCGGGGAGGCAGCCCTCGCGCGGCTTCGCGAGGTCGGCCGGGCGCCTGCGCGCCCGGCACCGCTTCGTCAACCTCGTCGCTGCGCTCCTTCGGTTTCCCTCGCTCGACCTCGAGGCGCCGCGCGAGGGCTACCTCCCCGCGCCGACTCGCGATAACGGCTGGCGGGGGGCGCTTTCATCGTTAGGGCGCGGGGCTGGGTTCGGACACGCGCTTGCTGAGGTCTCGGCGGTGCACCGCACCGCGGGCGGTTGATGCCGACTTATTGTTGAAGTGTCTTGAACACGGCTTCGGCCGCGTCCAGCGTGGCGTCGATGACGCTGTCGTCGTGCGTGGCGGAGACAAAGCCGGCTTCGAATGCCGACGGCGCGAAATGTACGCCATGGTCCAGCATGCCGTGGAAGAACTTCTTGAATGCTTCGACGTTGCTGTCCGAAACTTCGGCGAACGAGGTGGGTACGGTGTCGCGGAAGTACAAGCCGAACATGCCGCCAATGGCGTCGGCCGCGAACGGGATGTTGGCGGCTTGGGCGCGCTCGCGCAGGCCGTCGGTCAGGCGCTGGGTCTGCGCGGCGAGGCGGTCGTAAAAGCCCGGTTCGCCGATCAGGCGCAAGGTGGCGAGGCCGGCTGCGACGGCTACGGGGTTGCCGGACAGGGTGCCGGCTTGATAGACGGAGCCCAGCGGCGCCAGGTGGGCCATGATGTCGGCGCGGCCGCCCAGGGCGCCGACGGGCATGCCGCCGCCGATGACTTTGGCCAGGGTGGTGAGGTCGGGTTTGATGCCGGTCAGGCCCTGTACGCCTTGCGGGCCGACGCGGAATCCGGTCATGACTTCGTCGAAAATCAGCACGGCGCCATGCTGGGTGCACACATCACGCAAGCCTTGCAGGAATCCCTCGACCGGTTTGATCAGGTTCATGTTGCCGGCGATGGGCTCGACGATGACACAGGCGATGTCCTTGCCGTGCTCGCTAAAGGCGGCCTGGACGGCGGTCAGGTTGTTGTATTCCAGCGTGAGGGTGTGGGACACAAATTCTGGCGGCACGCCGGCGGAGCTGGGATTGCCCAGGGTCAGCAAGCCGGAGCCGGCTTTGACGAGCAGGCTGTCGGAGTGGCCGTGGTAGCAGCCCTCGAATTTGACGATCTTGGCGCGGCCGGTCGCGCCGCGCGCGAGCCGGATGGCGGTCATGGTGGCTTCGGTGCCGGAGCTCACCAGGCGCACTTGGTCCAGCGAGGGCAGGCGTTGAATCAGGGTTTCGGCCAGCTCGACTTCGGCGGCAGTCGGGGCGCCAAAGGACAGGCCGTTCAGTGCGGCTTCGCGCACCGCTTCGATGACCTCGGGATGGGCGTGGCCGAGAATAGCCGGGCCCCAGGAGCCGACGTAGTCGATATAGCGGGTGTCTTCCTCGTCCCACACGTAGGGGCCCTCGGCGCGCTTGATGAAACGCGGGGTGCCGCCCACGGACCGGAAGGCGCGGACGGGCGAGTTGACGCCGCCAGGGATGCTGCGGCAGGCACGTTCAAAGAGTTGGGCGTTGGTCGACATGGCGAAACCGAAGGTTTAAGGGTTAAAGGCAGCGGCGCAGGTACGCGCAGCGGCCAGGATGTCGGGGGCTTCGAAAAGCCCGGTGATGACGGCGATGCTGTCGGCGCCAGCGCTTGCCACCTCAGGGGCGCGCGCCGGAGTAATGCCTCCGATGGCGACCACGGCGGCCCGCCGGGCAGACTGGCCGGCATGCGCGGTCGCGAGGTCGCGCGCTTGCGCCAGAAGACTGAGCGGCGCCTGCACGGCTTGTGGCTTGGTCGGGGAGACGTACACCGCGCCAAAGGCAATGTAGTCAGCGCCCGCCTCCAGCAATTGACGCGCGCGATCCAGTTCGTTGTAGCACGAAGCGCCGAGCACGAAATCCGCGCCGGCGGCCGCACGCGCTTCGGCCAGATCGCCGTCGTCGCGGCCCAGATGCGCGCCATCGGCACCCACCTCCAGCGCGAGCCGCCAATGATCGTTGACGAGGAACACCACACCCAGCTCGCGGCATAGCGGCGCCAGCGCGCGCGCTTGTTCCGCGCGTTGTTGCGCACTGGCGTTCTTGCGGCGCAGTTGCAGCGCCCGCATGCCGCCCTCAGCGGCGGCACGCACGGCGGCCAGCAATCGGTCGGTGTCATCCCATTCGGGCGTCACGCCGTACAGGCCAGACGGAAAACGTAAGGTCGTCATTGGGTTCCCAATCGATTCGGAATACGGCGACCCATGCCGGGCAGGAAAGCGGTTGCCAGTACGCCTTCGGCGTAATGCAGCGCTTGCTCAACGGCTTTGGGCATTTCCAGGCCCTGGGCCAGCATCGCGGCGGCGGCCGTTGCCGCCACGCCGCCCGTGTCGGCGTTACGCTCCGGAGGAGCCTGCCAGGGCCAGCTGGCGGTCTGGCCGCCGGGGCCGAGCAGCACATTGGCGTGATGACCGGGACGCACCGGGGCCCCCAGCACCAGTACCCACTGGGCGCCGGCGGCGGCGAGGGCGTGCATGGGCGTGGCCGCCTCGCCCAGGTCAATCTCGCCATCGGCATGCCATTGCGCGAGCCGCATATGCTCGATTACCACCAGATCCGTCTGAGGCAGCACCAATTCCAGCGTGGCGGCCAACAGGTCTTGCGCATCGTCTTCGGCGGCGACGTCCTCGGCCACCAGGCCGCGCGGGCCCAGGTGCAGCACCAGCGGCACCTGACTATAGTCCGCGGCGATCTGAGCGACGACACTGGCGGTCTCGGCGGTGTAAATTCCACCGACTTTGATCGCCTGCACGGGCATGTCTTCGAGCAGGCAGCGCGCCTGGTCGTCGATCAGGTCGGGCGGCACGGGATGGATGTCCTCGATGGCGGCTGTGTCCTGCACGGTGAGGGCGGTCGCCGCGGCCAGGCCGTGGCAGCCCAGGCGGGCGCTGGTCACGGCATCGGCGGGTAGCCCGTCGGCGCCTGTGGGGTCAACCGGCCCGAAAATCAAGATAAGAGGGGGAGTCACGGAGTCACATGCTGCGGGTTGGGCGGTTTTTTTACCCGGCTGCGCGCGGCAAATCGGGCAACCGCTATTGGGTTTCGGTAAGATGACCCCATTCTAATGGATGCGACCTGCGGTTTGCCCGTCGCGGGCGGGTTGGGTCGCCACTTGATGTCATAGAGAATAGACAATTATGCGTACTTGGATGTGTTTGATTTGTGGTTGGGTCTACGACGAAGAGGCCGGCCTGCCGGATGAGGGGATCCCACCGGGCACCCGTTGGGAAGACGTACCGCCGAACTGGGTCTGTCCCGAGTGCGGCGCGCGCAAGGAAGACTTCGAACTGACGGAAATCTGATCGTGACGGCGGCTCTGCCGCCGCACATCACCCCTTGGGGGATGACATGACCGACGACAACACCGATTTCACGATGGACGACGCAAGCGACACGCCGTCCGAGGCGCCGGCCACGGATTTTTCCAATCAGTTCCTGATCGCCATGCCGCAGATGGTAGAGGGCAATCTGGCGGGCACCGTCATTTACATTTGCGAGCACACCCAGCGGGGCGCGTTGGGCCTGGTGATCAACCGGCCAACCGACCTTACGCTGGAGGGGCTGCTCGAGCGCATTGATCTCAAACTGGAAATCCAGCCCACCCGCGAAACCCCTGTGTTTTTCGGTGGGCCAGTTCAGACAGATCGCGGATTCGTGCTGCACGCGCCGGCCGGCGACTATACCTCCAGCATCAAGCTGGGCGATATGGCGCTCACCACCTCGCGCGACGTGCTGCAGGCCGTCGCCGAAGGGCGCGGCCCCGAACGTTTGCTGGTCACGCTGGGTTACGCCGGTTGGGGCGCGGGACAACTCGAGAGTGAGATGGCACAAAATGCCTGGCTTAACGTCAGCGCGGACGCCACCGTGATTTTCGATGTGCCGCCCGAAGACCGTTATCCCGCCGCGATGAAGCTGTTGGGAATCGACCCGGTCATGCTGGCCACTGGTGCGGGGCATGCCTGAGGAAACCCTGCTGGCCTTTGATTTCGGCGAGAAAAAAATCGGCATTGCCATCGGCAACACGCTGACCCGACAGGCACGCCCGTTGGAGATTATTTTCTCCGAGGAGCGCGCCGTGCGTTTCGGGCGCATCGCGGCGTTGCTCGAGGAATGGCATCCCCAGCGCGTCGTTGTCGGTCTGGCACTGGCCAGCGATGGCGGCGATCAGCCGGCGACCGCGCGTTGCCGGCGGTTTGCCAACCAGCTCAACGGTCGGTTCGGCCTGGATGTGGTGCTGGTCGACGAACGCGGCTCCAGCATGGAAGCGCAGGAGCTCCTGGGCACGAACGCGCCTGACGACGCCATGGCGGCGGCGGTCATCCTGCAACGGTATCTCGACGCGCTGCCCTGAAGGCAGCCGTCCCGGAGCCCTGAATTTGTCGTTATTAAAACTCCCGCTCATCCTCGTGCGCCTCGTGATCGTGGTGCTCTGGATTTTTAGCGGCCTGTTCTGTGTCGCGCTGATATTTCCCTTTATCTCCCGTCGCGCGCGCGCCCATATCAACCGTGCCTGGTCGCGTCGGCTGATGGCTTTTTGCGGCATCCGCATTCGTGTCAGTGGCCGACCGCTATTGACCGGCCCCGCGTTGTGGGTCGCCAATCACGTGTCGTGGATCGACATCTTCGTGCTGAACTCCGTGCGCGCGAATGCCTTTATCGCCAAGAGCGAAATCCGCCGCTGGCCGTTGATCGGCTGGCTGGTGGCGGGCGCGGGGACGTTGTTCATCGAGCGCGGCCAGCGCAACGCCGTGCAGGCCATGGCCGAGTTGGTGCGGGCGCGGTTCGACCAGGGCGAAGCTGTCGGCCTCTTTCCCGAGGGCACCACCAGCGAAGGCGAGACCGTACAGCCTTTCCATGCCAGTCTTTTTGAACCGGCGCGCGCCGCGGGTGTGCCCGTGCAGCCGGTGGTGTTGCGCTTTCTGCATCAAGGTCGACGCAGTGCGTTGGCCGCCTTTGTCGGCGAAGAAACGCTGGCCGCTAACCTGTGGCGCGTACTGGGTGCCACCGGACTGGCGGTCGAAGTCGAATTCATCGATCCGTTACCTATGCAACGCGCCGACGGCACGCCGCTGTCGCGGCCGGAACTGTCGCGGCATGCGCGTGAGGCGATCGTGGCACGGCTGTAATCACCCAGATCCCGGTGCGCCCCGGTCCTATGGGCGCACTCAGGTCGTACGGGTCGCCGGATATTTCCGCCTATTGACGTGACTTTTTATCCGCCAAAAGCCCGGTCAGAACCAGCCAGAATGCATTAATCAGCGAGCGGGTCGCGGGCTTGCTCGCACGTGATCTGCACGATCTTGCGATCCTGCAAGCGCATGGCGGTCAGCTGCCCGCCCCACACACATCCCGTATCCAGGCAGATGACGTCCGGGCGCACCGTCAACCCCAGGGTGGACCAGTGGCCGAACACCACCGTCACATCGCGTGTCTGCCGCTCCGGCACATCGAACCAAGGCACCAGACCCGCCGGCCAGGCGCCAGGGGCGACCTTGGTCTTGAATTCCATCTCGCCGTCGGGCTTGCACAGGCGCATGCGGGTCAACGCATTGATGATGACGCGCATGCGTTTGCCGCCTTTTAACTCGTCATCCCACTGCGCCGGCTCATTGCCGTACATTTTGTCCAGCGCCTTTTTCCATTTCGGGCCCCGCAGCCGGTTCTGGATTTCCTCGGCCAGCGCAAGGGTTTTGGCGACATCCCACTTGGGTAGCGCGCCGGCATGCACGAGCAGATGCCCCTGTTCGAAATGGGCAAGCGGCCGATGGCGCAGCCAGTCAATCAGTTCATCGGCATCGGGCGCGTTCAAAATGTCGTCGATGGTGTCCGATTTCGACGGCTTACGCACGCCGGCTACGACCGCCAGCAGATGCAGGTCATGATTGCCCAGCACCGACACGGCGCGGTCGCCCAGCGCCATGATGCGCCGCAGGCTCGCCAAGGAAGCGGGTCCACGATTGATCAGATCCCCCGCAAACCAGAACCGGGCCTCTGGCTCCGTGGCGATATCCGGGTGCGCCAATAACCGGTCCAACGGCGAGCAGCATCCCTGCACGTCGCCGATCATCCAAATACTGCTGCCTGCGCTCATACCGGGGTTTTCCTCCAGGGCCATCGTGTTTGTATCAGGCGCGAGGTGACGTGCCGATACTCCATCAGCGATAGCGCGCCCAGAGCGATCAACACCGCGCCGAGATTCGGACCCAAGGCCGTCAACCAGGCCGGCCAGCGGCTCAGCATCCCTACGTTCAGCGCCAGCTGATTCAGCATGAAAAAGCCTACGCCCAGCAATATGCCGATAAACACCTTGGCGCCCACGCCGCCACGCCGCGTCTGCATGAAGCTGATCGGCGCCGCGATCGTGATCATCACGAAAAGCGTAAAGGGATAGGCCACCTTGCGCCACAGCGCGACCACCTGCCGGCTGGCATCAAGCTGGTTGTGATGCAAATAATCGATGTAGTCGAGCAGCGTGCTGACCGACATGCGTTCCGGCGTCAGCACGCGCGCCATCAGCCGGCTGGCGCTCAACGTGGTATCCAGCTCGCGTTGAGGCAGTTTGGTCACCTCGGCCGGCGGTCGGGCCGGGGGCTTGGCATTGGCCAAGGCCTGTGCGGCTTCTTTATCCAGATGCGTTTCGGTGACGTCATGCAGGACGAGTTTGTCCTCGGTAAAGGTGCCGTTGGCCGCCGTCGACAGGCTCGCCAACGTCAAGCCGGGCTCGAATTCATATAGCGTGACACCCTCCACATTGCCATTGGCCAACAGCTTGGCGATGTTGATGATGCGCGTGCCATTATCCCGCGTCGGTTCCTTGAACCAATAGCCGCTATCCATCCGCGCGCCGCTGGCCTTGCCCCGGAACATCAGGCTGGCTTCGCCGCTTTTGATCTCGGCTGCCGGTGTCACGAATTCCGACAGTAGCGTCGCGCCTATGACCAGCGGGATGGTGACGATCCACAGCATGCCCAATAGCCGCATCCCGCTGACGCCGGACACGCGCAAGATCACCAGTTCATTACGCTGCGCCAACCCGGCCAGCGCCAGCACCGCGCCGATCAGCAATCCGATCGGCAGCAAATCATAGAGGCGGGTGGGCAACGCGAGCGCCTGCATATACAGCAGGGCAAGCATGCTGAACTTATCCCCCACATTGTCCAGGTCATCGACCAGCGCGAAGAACGTAAATAACCCCAGCAGGGCCAGCAGGACCACTGCACAGGAGCGATAGATTTCGCGGGCCAGATATCGGCGGGCTGTACGCATGAAAAAGTCGCGTGGCAAGGCGCGTAAACATGAAAGCTTACCAAAATCGACCGTGTACTAGACGCGGCGTCGCGATCGGTACGGCAAGCTTTCAGTGGGTTAGGGGATCTCGACCAGCTGCATGCGCCGGGTAAGGGTATGGGTACGCGAATTCAGGTAGCGGGTCGTGCGGTGCTTGTCGTAATAGCGCGGGTTAGGCAGCATCGCCGCCAGACGCGCCGCTTGCGAGGCGCTCAGCCCGCCGGCGTGGGTCTTATAGTAATGCCGCGCCGCCGCCTCGGCGCCGAACACGCCTTCGCCCCATTCCGCCACATTCAGATAGAGCTCCAGAATGCGCTGTTTGGACATGACATGCTCGATCATATAGGCCAGCACCAGTTCCTGCCCCTTGCGCAGATAGCTGCGCGAGCTCGACAGGAACAGGTTCTTCGCCAGCTGCTGCGTGATGGTCGAGCCGCCACGCATCTTGGATCCGCCGCTTTCGGAGGCGCGCTGGTTGTATTCCCAAGCCTTGCGAATCGCCGCCCACTCCACGCCGTCGTGCCCGACGAAATTGGAATCTTCCGAAGCCACCACCGCACGCTTGAGCGTGTTGCTGATCTTGTCGTAGGGCACCCACTGATATTGCAGTTGCGCATCGGGATTGGTTTCGCGCAGGCGCGACAGCTCCTGGCGCATGATGGCGCTGCTGCCCGGGTCGCGATAGGCGTACCAGACGACTTGGCAGAACAGCCACAGCTGGACCAGGATCAACAGGCACAGCAGGGCGAGCAGGCCGGCGCCAATCACCCGGCCCCAGCGTATCCGATGCAGCGTCGTGCTCCGTGTCGCCATTGGCGATCAGCCTTCGGCCAGCAGCGCCGCGCGCAACGTCGTCAATACCGGCGCGGGATCGGGTCGTACGCCGTGCCAGATCCAGAAGCTCTCCGCCGCCTGGGCGACCAGCATGCCCAGGCCATCGGCGGTACGGGCCGCGCCTTCGGCGCTGGCTTGCTGCATGAAAGGCGTGGGCATGGCCGCATACATCATGTCGTAGGCCAATGCGTCATAGGCATACAGTCCGCGCGGTAACTGTAGCGGCGCGCCCTGCAAGCTGCTCGCCGTCGCGTTGATGACGACATTCCAGCCGCCCTCGATCATGGCGTCATTCAACCCGCCTGCTGTTACACGGGTCGCGCTTTGCTTAGCGGCCGACCAGGTCGTCACCAGCTCCTCTGCGCGCGCCACGGTGCGGTTGATGATGTGGATGTGCGAGCACCCCTGTTCTGCCAGCGGCTGCAGCACCCCACGCGCAGCGCCGCCCGCGCCGATCAATAGCACGCGCGCGCCAGCGAGCGTCACGCCCAGGCGCTGCAAATCGCTCACCAACCCCACGCCATCCGTATTGCAGCCATGCCAGGCATTGTCTTGCCACCACAGCGTATTGACCGCGCCCGCCAGACGCGCGCGTTCGCTCAAGTGATCTCGCGCGAGCGCGTACGCTTCCGATTTAAAAGGCACCGTGACATTCATCCCCAGCCCGCCTTGTTCGCGAAACGCTTCGACGGTCGGAATAAACCCATCGATAGGCGCCAGCAGCGGCTCGTATTGCAAAGGCGTTCCCGTCTGCGCCGAAAACTGCGCGTGAATATACGGCGAGCGGCTATGGGCGACCGGATTGCCGATCACGGCATATCGGGGCAGCGAGCTGGTCGAAGTCATCTGGGATGTCCGAAGTGTTGGTTATGAGGCCCAAGCCCACGCACGCGCCAAGCCGGTCTGGCAGACCAGGCTCTGCGACCCTTACGCGGGCCCAACGATAGCTTACGAAAATATCATGGCGCCTGCGTCTGTAAACCGTCATTCACAAACTGCCAGGTCCGGGTAATTACTAATAAGTCGGTGTCTTTGACGATTTCAGGGGGCAATGGCGGGAAGGGCGCGGCCAGCTGAACGATACGCCGCGCGGCCTGATTGAGCACCGCATGCACCGAGGGCTGATCGATCGTCACCGATTCCACACTGCCATCCGGCCGTATCGCCACGGTCAGTTGCAGTGAACCATAGAGGCGTCCGCGTGCCTCTTCCGGGTAATGGCGCGTGCCCAGCGCTTCGATCCGCGCGCGCCAGCTATCCAGATAGGCCGCGTACGGCGAGGCCTGCGCCGAGGGCGCGACAAAAGTCTTGCGGGGCAGGGCGTTATAAGCCTGTACGCGCGCGGCCAGCGCGGCGATTTGCGCGTTTTGCACGATGCCGGGTTGCTCGTGCACGTCTTCGCCCTCCACGGTGGCATCCGGCCAGGGATAAACCGGCTGACGCTCTGTGCCGACCGTGGCCTGCGCCTGCAGCCGCGTCAATAGCCGCAATTGTTCCGCCTCCAATTGCGCCTGGCGCTTACGCATGGCCTGCAACACCACGGTCTCGGCCGACTCGCCGGTACGCGGCAGCGGGGTCGCGGCGATCCCTTGATCGGCGTTGCCGCCACCGTCGACCTGGTGTTGAGCGACGACTTGCGGTCGCGCGGGCGCGAGTGTCGTGCGCGCATTAACCAGGGTGATTTCCAGCGGCGCTGACGCCACCGGACGCGGAGCCGGATCACTCCAACGCAATGCCAGCACACCCGCGTGCACCAGCAGCGAGATCGCGATCGCGATCCGCAAATAATGCTGAGCGGGCGCGCTTATCCATCGCAGCCACCCGCCTCGCGTCGAGGGAAAATCATCCAGGCGTCGCACAGCCGCATTGTAGGTCAGGCCTGTTCGGCCAGACCCACATAACGGCAGTCCACCTCCAGCGCCAGCTCGTCAAACCCGAGCAGGTCCAGCTCCACCGCCGCGCCGCGTTCCAACTCCGGCAGGCCGCCCACGCGCGTCACCAGCGGCGCGTTGCTAAAGCGCACCAGATCATCACGCAGCACATGCGCGACCACGCGCGTAATGCCCTGTTGTTGCAGCCAGCGCAGGCACCAGTAACGCTCCATCGTGTTCTGGAAATCGTTCCATGCGGCATACTGGGCATCAAACGCCCCGATAATCGCGAACAGATCCGCGTCGCGCGGCTTGAACGGCGCCACCAGGCGCGCCGACACGCCATGTTCGACAGCCGCGATCAGCTGCCATTGATTGACCAGATCCACATACCGGCGCAGCGGCGACGTGCACCAGGCGTATTGCGGCACGCCGATGGCCTCGTGCGGCAAGGCTTGCGTGCTCATGCGCACGCGGCCAGCCTGCTGCGAGCGGTAAATACCCGGCACGCCGTGCTGGTGCAGCAAGCCGCCCCACAAATTGTTGGCCAGAATCATGTATTCGGCCACCAGGCGGTCCAACGGCGCATTGCGCTGGCGCGGCACCAGCCGCACCGGCGTGTCCGGATCGTCCGGGTTGCCGTCCAGATAGAAGCTGTACTCCACCCGGGTGTTGTTCTCGGCCTTGCCGCGCACCGCGTCGCGTTGTGCCGACAGCGACTTCGCCAGTTGCCACAGCGGACGCAGCCAGTCGCTATACGGCAATTCCGAGTCCGGGTCGTCCAACGCCGCCTCGGTCACCTGACCATCCAGATCGTTGTGGCGCAGGTTGGCTTTCAGCACCACGCGCTCGACCCGCGTCTCCGATTCGGCGATTTCGCCCGTCGCCGGATCGGCCGTCACATAAAGCGATAGCGCCGGCACTTCGCGGCCTGCGTCCAGAGAAAACGCCGCGATCACGTTATCCGGCTGCATCGGGATTTTTTCGCCCGGCATGTAGACGGTGGACAGCCGCGCGCGAGCCAGCTTATCCAGATCGCTCTCGCGTGTTACCGCAAGTCCCGGGGCGGCCACGTGAATCCCGACGCGGATGCGCCCATCGTCCAGGCGCTTGACCGACAAACCGTCGTCAATTTCCGTTGTGGTGATATCGTCGACCGAGTAAATCTCGGCGTCCGATAGCGGCAACTCGCGGTCCAGCGCGGGAATCTGCACGTCAGGAAAGCCCGTGCCACGCGGGAAATAGGTCGCCAGAAAGCGCCGTTTGTGCAAGGCCAACGCATGCGGCCAGGCGCCCAGCTCCAAGAGCAGCCGGTCCGGCGATTTGTGCAGCCGTGCGCAGGCGGCGTCCAGCGCCTTCCATTGCTGGCTGTTTTTATCCGGGCGGATCAACAGGCTCTCGGCCACCGCGGCGATTTCCTCGGGCAAGCGGCCTTCGGCCATCTCGTCGACCCAGCGTTGCTGCTGTTCGGCCTGCTTCTGCTTTTTCTCCAGGGCGGCCAGGGCCGCCTCCAGGATATCCGGAGGCGCCGGGCGATACATGCCTTTGCCGCGCCGATGGAAATAGGCCGGCGCGCTATGCAGGCGCATCAACACCGCCGTGCGCTCCACGGCGGTAGGCGTGTGCCCGTAGTAGTCGGCGGCCAGGGCCGCCGCGTCGAACTCTTCTTGCGGGGCGCATTCCCACAGAAACTGCAGATCCAGCGTCTCGGCGTCCGCGGCGGCTTGCGTCAGCAGCGCCGAAGGCGCGGGATCCGCGAAGGTAAACAGCACGTTCGCTCGCTTGAGCTTGCTGCGCTTGCCCGACTCGGCCTCGACCTGCAGGCTGGCGTCGGTCTCCGACAGGATGTGGCCAGCTTTGAAACCGCCGTCTTCTTCGTAAAGCACGTACATAAATTAGTCCATCGAGGGCGCGGCGTGCGCGCAGGGCATGTCGGTCAGGGTCTCCAAGCCGGCCTCGCGGCGGGCGGCGGCGGCAGAGGGCCTTTCTCTATTAGTGAGTGAATCGGGAACTTAGTTGGGGGCAGATTGAGCGAAATCCAGCACTTCGGGCAACCATTGCGCAAAATCGGACAGTCCGTGGTCGCTGCCAGGGATAATTCGCTGACGGCATCTGGCGAAACGATCCCGCATCTCGCGCCAATCCAGTACCTCGTCGCCCGTGGCGGCGATCAGGAAATACCGGTCAGGCTGCGTGACGGCAGGGACATAGGCCGCGCGCAGCTCATCCACATATTCCGGCCGAAACTCCATCGGCGTGTCGGAATGATACATGCGATGCGACCCGATCTGCGTGGCCAGATCGCGCGCGGCTTCAACGGCGGGATTCAATAGCACCGCTTTGCAACCCAGCTGCTCGGCCAGCCACGTCGCATAGAAGCCGCCGAGAGAAGAGCCAATCACCGTCAGTTCGCGCGGTGAGCTGGCCGTCTCGAGCTGACATCGCGCGAGCGTCATCGACAACTCGAGCGCCTCGCGCGGGCTGACTGGCAGTTGCGGGCATTGCCAATCGCGTTCGCCCGTCAATCCTTGGGCGGCCAGCGCCTCGGCCATCAGGCGCGCTTTAAAAGACTGCGGCGACGAGCGGAATCCATGTAAATACAAAATCATCGTGCGTTCTGTCCCGAGCCTTTCGCCTCGGTGTCCTTGCGTGCCAAGGCCTCCAGCAGTTTGCCGTGAACCCCGCCAAATCCGCCATTGCTCATCACCAGCACGTGGTCGCCCGGGCGGGCCAGCCGCGTGACCGCCGCCACCAGTGCGTCCAGATCATCATAGCAATCGACCCGATCGCCCAGCGGCGCCAGCACTTCGGCCGGATTCCAGCCCAGCGCGTGCTTGCCCGCCCGCGCGCCGAAGCAAAACACATGGTCGGCGGCGTTCAACGCGCCCGGCAATCGTGCCGCCATCGCGCCCAGCTTCATGGTGTTCGAACGCGGCTCCAGTACCGCCAGGATCCGCGCATCGCCCACCTGCCGGCGCAGACCCGCCAGCGTCGTCTCGATCGCGGTCGGGTGGTGAGCAAAATCGTCGTAAACCTTCACCCCATGTTCGGTGCCGCGCAGCTCCATCCGACGTTTCACCCCGCCAAAGCGGGTGAGCGCCTCGATGCCCACAGCCGGCTCGACGCCCGCATGCTCGGCCGCCGCCAGCGCCGCCAGGGCGTTGTCGCGATTGTGCTCGCCGGTGAGCGTCCAGCCTACGGTGCCTAGCGTTCGCCCCTGGCGGATGACCTCGAAATGACCCTCTTCATTCACGGGGCCCGCCTGCCACTCGCCCTCACGGCCAAAACTCACGGTTTCCGACCAGCATCCGCGCGCGATCACGCGATCCAGCGCCTCGGACTGCGCGGGACGTACGATCCGGCCCTGTCCGGGAATTGTGCGCACCAGGTGATGGAACTGCGTTTCGATTGCCGCCAGATCCGGAAAGATATCCGCGTGATCGTATTCCAGGTTATTCAATATGGCGGTGCGCGGACGATAGTGCACAAACTTCGATCGTTTATCGAAAAACGCCGTGTCATATTCATCGGCCTCGATCACGAACGGGCGTATCGCCGGGTCATAGCGCGCCGACACTTTTAGATCGTTGGCCACACCGCCAATCAGGAAGTTGGGCCGCAGGCCCGCCGCCTCGAGAATCCAGGCAAGCATCGAACTCGTCGTCGTCTTCCCATGCGTGCCCGCCACCGCCAGCACGTGCGCGCCCGGCAGGACGTTATCGCCCAGCCATTGCGGGCCCGACACATAGCGTGCGCCACTATTCAAAATGGCTTCCATCAGCGGGTTGCCGCGCGAGACCACATTGCCAATGACATAGAGATCGGGATTGAGCGACAACTGATCGGCATCGTATCCCTCGATCAAATCGATGCCTTGCTCGGCCAATTGGGTACTCATGGGTGGGTACACCGCGGTGTCGCAACCGGTGACGCGATGGCCCGCCGCACGCGCGATCAACGCCAGTCCGCCCATGAAAGTGCCGCAAATACCCAGAATGTGCAGGTGCATAGATGTTCTCCTGTCCGCATTGTAGAGGCTGCCCGCCCGATGTTTCCTCGCGAGGTTATGATCGCGTCATGAATCGTCGCCTCTTCCTCTATACAGGCGCCGCCGTCGTGGCGGCAGCGGCTGGCGGCCTGGCCTACCGCCGCACTCTTTCCCCCACGGACACTTCCGACGGGCAAACTTCGTCGCGCGTCTCGGCAGCCGATGCCGAGGCACTGCTGTGGAATCTGAAGCTGCCTGATCTGGACGGAGCCACCCAGCGACTGGATCAGTGGCGTGGACGCCCCGTGGTGATCAATTTTTGGGCAACCTGGTGCGCACCCTGCGTGAAAGAGATGCCAGAACTTCAATCCCTGCACGAAAAATATCCTTCTGTGCAGTTTGTCGGAATTGGCATCGATAAAGTCGAGAAAATGCGCGAATTCGTGCAGAAAATCCCAGTATCGTATCCATTGCTCGTCATGGGTTCCGACGGGATCGATACACTGCGTAAACTCGGCAACGCGGCGGGGGGCTTGCCATTTACCGTCATTTTGCAAGCAGATGGCGGCATTAGTCGCAAAATGCTGGGGCAGATCCAATATGAGGATTTAGATCGCAGTTTGCAATCACTCAGCACCTAATCGGCATGCCCGCACGGGATTGCCGGAAACCGCCTTATTCGCCGCGCCTATTGGACAAATACTAGGAATAAGCGTAAAAAGGCGGTTTATTGATCGTTTTGCCGACACATTGAGTGTCTGGTTTTTCGGCGCGACCCGATCCATGGCGCAACACATCCTGGTACTGCACGGCCCCAACCTGAACCTCTTGGGTTTACGCGAGCCTCATATTTACGGCAGTCTCACACTGGCGCAAATCAACCAGGAGCTGGAGTCTTTGGCTCGGGAGCTTGGCGTCGGACTCACCGCCTGGCAAAGCAATCACGAAGGCGCATTAGTTGATCGCATTCAGGCTGCACGCCAGGATGGAACCGACTTTATCGTCATCAATGCCGCTGCCTATACGCACACCAGCGTCGCCGTGCGCGATGCGCTGGCGGCAGTCGCGATCCCTTTTATTGAAGTACATTTGTCGAACCTGTATAAACGCGAACCTTTCCGGCAGCACTCTTATCTGTCAGATCTGGCTATCGGGCTTATCAGCGGCCTGGGCGCAGACGGCTATGCCGCTGCGGTACGCTACGCGGCCCGGCATTAGCGGGCTTTGCGGGCCGGGCTCGGCATGATGGCTTCGGTCTTTTATTTATCTCACTCATACACATGATGCAGCGCAGCTCTGATGTCGCGCTGCGAACATTAATCGGGAAGCAGCTTCTATGGATCTCCGAAAACTCAAGACCCTGATCGACCTGGTGGCTGAATCGGGCATCGCCGAGCTTGAAATTACCGAAGGCGAAGGCAAAGTTCGCATCGTTAAGTTCTCGCAAACGGTCCAGCCCGTGGCCTACCATGCGCCCGAGGCTGCTCCCGCAGCCGCGCCCGTGGCCGCGGCCCCCGCCGCTGCCCCCGCGCCGGAAGCCGCTCCGGTGGTGCAAGGCCATGTCGTCAAGGCCCCGATGGTCGGCACCTTCTACCGCTCGCCCAATCCGGGTGCTGCTCCCTTCGTGGACGTCGGCCAGACCGTCAAGGAAGGCGACGCCCTGTGCATCATCGAAGCGATGAAGCTCCTGAACGAAATCGAAGCCGATAAATCCGGCGTCATCAAAGAGATTCTCGTCGAGAATGGCGAGCCCGTCGAATACGGTCAACCGCTGTTCGTTATTGGCTAATTGCACCTATGTTTGAAAAAATCCTGATCGCCAACCGCGGCGAGATCGCGCTGCGCATTCAACGCGCTTGCCGCGAGCTCGGCATCAAGACGGTGGTCGTGCACTCCGAGGCCGATCGCGATGCGAAATACGTACGCCTGGCAGACGAGTCCGTGTGTATCGGGCCGGCTCCCTCGCGTGACAGCTACCTCAGCATGCCCGCCATCATCTCGGCGGCCGAAGTGACCGACGCCGAGGCCATTCACCCCGGCTACGGCTTCCTGTCGGAAAATGCTGATTTTGCGGACCGCGTCGAGAAAAGCGGCTTCGTGTTCATCGGCCCGCGTCCCGAAACCATCCGCCTGATGGGCGATAAGGTCAGTGCCAAGCGAGCCATGATCGAGGCCGGCGTGCCGGTCGTGCCCGGCTCGGAAGGCGCATTGCCTGACGATCCCAAGGAAATCGTGCGCATCGCGCGCGAGATCGGCTATCCGGTCATCATCAAAGCGGCAGGTGGTGGCGGTGGGCGTGGCATGCGCGTGGTCTATACCGAAGCCGCGCTCGTCAACGCCGTCACCATGACGCGATCCGAGGCAGGCGCGGCCTTTAATAACCCTGAAGTCTACATGGAGAAATTCCTCGAGAATCCTCGCCATGTGGAAATCCAGGTACTGGCAGATGGCGGCCGCAACGCCGTATGGCTGGGCGAGCGTGACTGCTCCATGCAGCGCCGTCACCAGAAAGTCATCGAGGAAGCCCCCGCACCCGGCATCGCGCGTCGCGCGATCGAGCGCATCGGTGACCGCTGCGCCGACGCTTGCCGCAAGATGGGCTACCGTGGCGCCGGCACCTTCGAGTTCCTGTACGAAAACGGTGAGTTCTATTTCATTGAAATGAACACCCGTATTCAGGTGGAACACCCGGTGACCGAGTTGATCACCGGCGTGGACTTGGTGCAGCAACAGATTCTCATCGCCGCGGGCGAAAAATTCCTGCTGCGTCAGCGCGATATCCAGTTCAAGGGCCATGCCATTGAGTGCCGGATCAACGCCGAGGATCCGTTCCGCTTCGTGCCCAGCCCTGGCCGTATCACCAACTGGCACACGCCGGGCGGCCCCGGTGTGCGTATCGATTCGCACGTGTTCAACGGCTATTTCGTGCCGCCTAACTACGACTCGATGATCGCCAAGGTCATCACGTATGGCGACACCCGTGAACAGGCGCTGGCTCGTATGCGCATCGCGCTGTCCGAGATGGTGGTCGAGGGTATCTCCACCAACATTCCGTTGCATCGCGAATTGCTGCAAGACGCCCGCTTCATCGAGGGCGGCACGAGCATTCATTACCTAGAGCACAAGCTGGCCCAGCGCCCTTGATGCCAGGCGGGCCCACGTGGCCCGCCTTTGCCGGAATCCATCGTCATGCGTGAACTCGTCCTACATTGTCTCGAGGCACAGGCCGAGACCCTCTCCGATGCGCTGCTCGAGGCGGGTGTGCTGTCGGTCTCCGTCGAGGATGCCGACTTCGGCACCGAGGCCGAACGACCCCTGTTCGGTGAGCCCGGCACTGAGCCCGAAGTTCAAGCCTGGGACCGCAATCGCGTCGTTGCGTTGCTGCCCGATGGTGCAGACCCCGCGCAAATCTACGAACAAGCGACCAGCCAGGCCGGCATCGACCCGATCGCCTTGGGTGGCTGGTCTTTACGTGATGTTCCTGACGCGGACTGGGTGCGCCTGACCCAATCCCAGTTCGGCCCGATTCACATCGGCCAGCGCATCTGGATCGTCCCCAGCTGGCACCGCGATGACCCCGATGTGTCCGCGGCGGAAACCCTGGCCGAGGACGCCGTGCATATCGAGCTCGACCCGGGTCTGGCGTTTGGTACGGGCAGTCATCCCACCACCCATCTCTGTCTGGCGTGGCTCGAAGCCGAGTTGCCCAAGGGCTCCACGGTCCTGGACTATGGTTGCGGCTCCGGCATTCTGGCCATCGCTGCCCAAAAGCTGGGTGCGGGCTCGACCGACGCGGTCGATATCGATCCTCAGGCCGTGCAAGCCACTATGGACAACGCCCAGGTAAACCGCGTGTCCGTGCAGGCCCTGTTGCCCGACGCGTTGGCCGACGGCACCTATCAGGTGGTCGTCGCGAATATTCTCTCCAATCCGTTGAAGGTGCTCGCGCCCATGCTGGCCGGTCGCGTGGCTCCGGGCGGCGATCTGGTGCTGTCGGGTGTGCTGGAACGGCAGGCCGAAGAAGTCGCCCTGGCCTATGCGCCATGGCTCAAAATGTCCGTCTGGCAAGCCCGTGACGGCTGGGTATGCCTGCACGGTCGTAAAACCTGATTGATACGCACCGGGATATCGCCATGGCCATGACGACCCGCTGCCCTCAGTGCGGCACCGCTTTCCGGGTGGTGCCGGATCAACTACGTGTCCGTAACGGTCTGGTCCGCTGCGGCGAGTGCGCCACCGTGTTCGACGGCCGCGCGTGCCTGACCGCACAGATCCCCGACGGATTCGGGTCGATCGAGATGGCGAGCAACAGCACCCGGCCCACGGCGGGAAGCCAGGCGGCGGCGCCTTTGGTGAGCCAGGGTTCAGTTGCGACGCCTGTACCGGCGTACGCGCCTGTCGCCGCACCTGCATTCGTACGTCCACCCGCGCCCGCGCCCCGGACAAGCTCATCCGTCGAGCCGACCCTTACACGCGAACCCGCGATCACGGCGGCGGATGTGCCAGCGGCCCCGGCCGTATTGCGTAATCGCTCCGCCATGTCACGGCAGGACCCTTATCTGGGTGACGCTGCCGTTTCCGACACGAGCTATCAGGACGACGACGAGGACTGGCGATCCGACACATCGGACCGCGAGCCGACGTTTGTTGCGCCCGATGAACTGCCCCCACGGCACGGGGCCGCCGCGCCTACGCTTTCCCACGCCTCCCATGCGGGCGAGCGATTCGCCGCTGAGCCGCGTTGGATTGATACGCCGGATGAACCTGTGATCCGCGTCGCCGATCCGGACGAGGACGACACGGACGAAATGGTCACGGCAGATCGCGCCTGGGACGGTCGCGCGGCGGCACGTGGATCCGCGTCGCTCGCAGACGAGTCGGATGAAGACACGCCCATCGTGGTGGGCGAGGCCCGTACGCGCTATCACGGCGCGACCGACGCTGGCCGTGCACCGCCCGAGTTTCTGGATGACGATAAACACGTACGGCGTGCTTTCTTGAGCAGCCTGTGGGGGTACGGCTGCGTGCTGGGCTTGATGCTGCTGGCCGCGCAAGCGATCTATCTCTATCGCACCACCCTTGCCGATTGGTCTCCCGCGATGCGTCCAATGCTCGAAAAAGCCTGCGCCTCGTTGGGTTGCGAGGTCGGCTATGCCCGCCATATCAATCGCATCGCCATTACTTCCTCATCGCTGCAGCCGCCCGCCGGCCAAGCGGCCGCCGAGAGCGGGAACACCACACGGCTGGTACTGCGTACGTCGCTGCGCAATCTCTACGATCAACCGCAGCCCTGGCCGGCATTACGTCTGGATCTGAGCGATCTGTCGGACACCGTGGTGATCCGCAAAATCATTCCGCCCGAGGCCTATCTCACGCCCGAGCAGGCGCAGCGTCCGTTCGCTGCGGGCGCCGAACTCAACATCGCCGTGCCCATCGAGGTCAGCGGCCCGATGGTCAACGGCTTCCAGCTTCATAAGTTTTTTCCCTGAAGGATACTCAGCATGACGGATTCTGTTCTGATTTGCGGCTCGATGGCATTCGACACCATCGCCGTGTTCGAGGGACGTTTCAAGGAACATATCCTTGCCGACCGCATCCAGTCACTCAGCGTGTCCTTTCTGGTTCCCACGATGCGCAAGGAATACGGCGGCTGCGCCGGCAACATCGCCTATAACCTGAAGCTGCTGGGTGGCAATCCCGTACCGGTCGCGACAGTGGGCGATGACGCGGGCGACTACATCGAACGCTTCAAGAGCATGCAGATCGAGACCTCGCGTCTGTGCGTCATTCCTGGCACCTATACCGCGCAATGCTTCATCACGACCGATCTGGATGACAACCAGATCACCGCGTTCCACCCGGGCGCGATGTCGTTCTCCGCACAAAACGATATCTCCGGCGCCAAAGCCGCCTGGGCCATCGTCGCGCCCGACGCCAAGGAAGGCATGTTCGCCCATGCCGAGCGCCTGCATGCCGCGGGTATCCCGTTTATCTTCGATCTGGGTCAAGCCATGCCGCTCTTTGATGGCGCGGACCTGCAACGCATGCTCGGCCTCGCACAGGCGCTCACGGTGAACGATTACGAGGCTGGGGTGGTCGAGCAACGCACTGGCATGAGCATGGCGCAAATCGCCGAGAAACTTCAAGCCGTCGTGGTGACGCGCGGCGGCGAGGGCGCCACCCTCTACACCGGCGGCGAGGCGCTGCACGTGGAACCGGTGGCAGCAGAGGCGGTCGTCGATCCCACGGGCTGCGGCGATTCGCACCGCGCCGGGCTGCTGTATGGCTTGACGCAAGGTTGGAGCTGGCTCGACAGCTGCCGGTTGGCCAATCTGATGGGCTCGATCAAAATCGCGTCGCGCGGCCCGCAGAATCACGCACCCAGCCGTGCCGAGATCGACGCGCAGCTGCGTGCGGCTTACGGCATTTCGCTCCCGGTGCAAGCGTCGTAAGATACGCCCTCATATTCCGGCATAGCGCTTGCATGGTGGCAAGCGTGACACGAGCGCACGCGGCCACGTGTGCGCACAGCGGTTGCAGGCTGTTTCTCAACGGTATCTTCTTGCCCGCGCCAGGGTATTATCTGTAGAGTAAATTAGTGGTTACCGATCAAGGAGTCCACATGAGTCAGACTTTTTCTACCTCCGTCGTTGCGTCCCGTACTGGCCGTTGGCTTGCGGTGGCCGCCGTCGTTACCTCGATGGCCGTGCTGGGCGGTTGCGCTAATCGCAGCGCCTCCAGCTCGGTCTATAGCTATGACCAAGCGCAGCGCGAGCAAATCGTGCGCAATGGCACGGTAACCAGCGTGCGTCCGATCACCATCGAAGAAAGCAAATCCAGTGGCGTCGGCATGGTTGCCGGTGGTGCATTGGGTGGTGTCGCCGGTAACGCCATCGGTGGCGGCACGGGACGCGCGATCGCCACCGTGGGCGGTGCGATCCTCGGCGCCTTGGCCGGTAACGCCGTCGAAAACCGTGCTGCGCGCGCCTCGGGCCTGGAAATCACCGTCCGTCTGGATAACGGCGAGACGCGTGTCGTGGCTCAGGAAGCCGATGTGCCCATCAGCGTGGGCCAGCGTGTGCAGGTCATCAGCGGCGCAGGCCCCACGCGCGTGACACCGTATTGATGAGGCCAAAGGCGAGTCGCGTGGCGACCGCCTTTTTAGCCTTTCAGCGTGCGGTGTGACTGCCGGTCCCCGCGCGGCTGCGACGGCTCTATCAAGAAAAACGCCCACCGAACCGGTGGGCGTTTTTCTTGCTGTCGTGGGACGCGACGATCAGACACCGCTGAGCATGAAGATCACCCGCGACAGCATCATCAAGACAATCTGCGCGAGGATAAACAGGACCAAGGGCGAGAGGTCGATACGCCAGTTCGGCAGAATCCGGCGAATGGGTTCAAGCAAGGGTGCCGTCAGCGTCTGCAGCAAGGGCATGAGCGGCGACATGGGATTGACCCACGACAGAATGGCTTGCAAGAACGTCAACCAAACGATGATGTTCAACGTCCATCGCGCCACCATCAATAACGAAGCGCCAAGCGCCGCCGGCAACAGGGCCGCCGGGATCAGCGTGTGCATCACCACCAGCCACGTCAGCACCAGATAAAGCATGGCCGTGAGCCATGCGGCTAATAAACTGGGCCAGTCCAGCACGCTGCCCGCCGGCACGATCTTGCGGATCGGCAGGACCAACCAGTTGGTGACTTGATAGATCCCGCGGCTCAAGGGGTTAAACGGATGCAGCCTCACCGCGTGAATCCACGCGCGCACGATCAGCGCCGCGCCGAACAGCATAAAGGTGATTTCGAGCAAGAAACGGAGAATATCGCCGAACATGAATACAGCCTGACAAAAATAGATCCTCGTCATTGTCGCACGCCGCATGCGGCTTGGCAGTGTGCATGCGCGCGGCGAACAGCAAAAAGCCGCCTGGCTTGCACCAGGCGGCTCTACGAGCACCGACCTTAACGGAACGGGCCAGAATTACGGGCGACCACCCGTGGGGAAGGGCCACGAAGCAGCCGGATTCACCGTGGTCTTGGCGCCTTGCGTGGCAGCCGCGGTCGGTTGCGCGGCAGGCTTCTTGGCAGCCGTTTTCTTAGCGGCAGGCTTTTTCGCTGCGGTCTTCTTGGCCGCGGCGGGTGCCTTCTTCACGGCTTTCGTGGTGGCAGCCTTGGTGGCCGATGCTTTGCGAGCGGTGGCCTTCTTGGCTACAGCTTTCTTGGCAACGGTTTTCTTAGCGGCCGATTTCTTGGCTACCGCTTTTTTGGCGGTGGCTTTCTTGGCGACCGATTTGGTTGCACTTTTAGCGGTGGTCTTTTTGGCGGCGGTTTTACGAGCCGTCGTTTTCTTGGCTACCGCTTTCTTGGCAACGGTCTTTTTCGCGGTGGTCTTTTTGGCTACCGTTTTCTTGGCGGTGGCTTTCTTGACCGTCGCTTTCTTCACTGCTTTTTTAGCGGTGGTTTTCTTCGCAGCCGTTTTCTTGGCGGCTACTTTTTTCGCGGCGACTTTCTTGGCTGCTACTTTCTTGGCCGCGACTTTCTTCACGGCGACTTTCTTCGCGGCCTTCTTGGCGGGGGCTTTCTTAGCCGCTGCCTTTTTCGCTGCTACTTTCTTTGCCGCCTTTTTAGCGGCCTTCTTGGCTGTTGCCATGGTTTTGCTCCTTAGGTTCAGAGGGGTCCCAGAACGTAAACCCATGCAATCCACCATCGATCGACGGCAGATGCCCGGGCTATTCATCGGCGCATGCCGCTGTCCCAATTCGGTGACAGCTACTACGGTTTGCGCTAATGAATTCGGCACAGCCATTTGATATGGCCCCCGCGATTCGTGCGAGCCATCTCAAATGGCGCCAGCAGGCAACCGGGTTAAGGGTTGCCTGCTGCTTGGTACTGCGTATTCGAATACCTGGCCGACGGAGCAATGTTCGGCGTCTCGAGCATCAAGGCACCGACGCCAAACGTTCACATCATTCCCAGCTCAGCGCACCGCCAGTCTGGTATTCGATCACGCGTGTTTCGAAAAAGTTGCGTTCCTTCTTCAGGTCTATCATCTCTGCCATCCACGGGAAGGGGTTTTCTTCCTGCGGGAACAGAGGCTCAATACCAATCTGTTGGCAACGACGGTTTGCAATGAAGCGTAGGTAGGATTTAAACATAGGCGCGTTCAATCCCAACACACCACGCGGCATTGTGTCTTCGGCGTAAGCGTACTCGAGTTCGACAGCCTTTTGGAACAAACCACGTATTTCTTCACGAAATTCCGGTGTCCAAAGGTGAGGATTCTCTAGTTTGATCGTATTGATGAGGTCGATGCCGAAATTGCAGTGCATGGATTCATCGCGCAAGATGTACATGTACTGCTCGGCCGCGCCCGTCATTTTGTTCTGACGACCCAGCGCCAGAATCTGCGTGAACCCGACATAGAAGAACAAGCCTTCCATCAAGCACGCGAAGACGATCAGCGACTTCAACAGCGTTTGGTCGGCCTCTGGCGTACCCGTCTTGAAGTTGGGATCGGCAATGGCGTCGATAAACGGAATCAGGAATTCGTCTTTGGCGCGAATGGACGGGATCTCGTTATACGCATTGAAGATCTCGGCTTCGTCCAGGTCCAGGCTTTCGACGATGTATTGATACGCGTGCGTGTGGATGGCTTCTTCGAAGGCCTGGCGCAACAAGAACTGGCGGCACTCGGGCGCCGTGATGTGGCGATAGGTGCCCAGCA
Source organism: Bordetella sp. 15P40C-2 (assembly GCF_009763235.1). Taxonomy (NCBI): domain Bacteria; kingdom Pseudomonadati; phylum Pseudomonadota; class Betaproteobacteria; order Burkholderiales; family Alcaligenaceae; genus Bordetella; species Bordetella sp. 15P40C-2. The sequence continues at coordinate 35,386 of NZ_WSJA01000043.1, read as the reverse complement.
CGATGTTGTTGGCAGCCAGCGAATCGGCGGTGACAAAGAAACCGAGGTTGCGCTTGACGATGCGACGCTCGTCTTCGGTCAAGCCGTTCGGGTTCTTCCACAGCGCGATGTCACGCGACATGTTGATCTCTTGCGGCATCCAGTGGTTGGCGCAAGTGGCGAGGTATTTTTCCCACGCCCATTTGTATTTGAACGGCACCAGCTGGTTGACGTCGGTCTGGCCATTGATGATGCGCTTGTCCGCCATCTTGACGCGATGCGCCGCGGCTTGTGCATCGACGCTCGCCGCGGAGGCGGGTGCCGCCGGCGGCAAGGCCGAGTCGCCGAACACGCCGGTGGCGGCTCGAGTAGGTTGTCCCGCGCTGCCCGGCTGACCACCCGCGGAAGTCGCGGGAGTGTTGGCCGGTTGCGTTGCGAGGTTGTCGTCGTCCCAATTAAGCATGAATAAATTCTCCGGAGGCGGTGTGGATTACTGGCAGGCTTCGCACTCTTCGAATCCGGGATCGCCCGGACGCATGGTGCAAACCGCCCCGAGGACTTCGGGTTCCGGCAACGCAGGGGCTGCGGCTGCAGCGGCAACAGCAGCAGCGGTGTGGGTCGCGCTCACGGCGTTCAACTCGCCGCCACGGCCCGTGGATTTTTCTGCGCTGGTCGCACCCAGCGTGCGCAGGTAGTAGGTGGTCTTCAAGCCACGCTGCCATGCGAGTTTGTAGGTCTCATCGAGTTTCTTGCCCGAGGCGCCAGCCATATAGATGTTGAGCGACTGAGCTTGATCGATCCATTTCTGGCGACGCGATGCGCACTCGACCAACCAACGCGGCTCGACTTCGAATGCGGTGGCGTAGAGCTCGCGCATTTCGGCCGGTACGCGATCGATGCGAGACAGACTGCCATCGAAGTACTTCAGGTCAGCGACCATGACTTCGTCCCAGAGCCCGAGTTTCTTCAGGTCACGCACGAGGTAATCGTTAACGACCGTGAACTCGCCGGAGAGATTCGATTTGACGTACAAATTCTGGTAAGTGGGTTCGATGCACGCAGACACGCCAATGATATTGGAAATCGTCGCCGTTGGGGCAATCGCCACGCAGTTGGAGTTGCGCATGCCATGTTCTTTGATGCTTGCGCGCAACGACTCCCAATCGAGCGTGCTCGACTCATCGACTTCAACATGACCACCACGTTCTTCACGCAGCATCGCGATCGAGTCTTGCGGCAAGATGCCACGCGACCACAACGAGCCCTCATACGAAGGATAACGGCCACGTTCTTTAGCGAGTTGATTCGATGCCCAGTAAGCGTGATAGCAGATCGTTTCCATCGAACGGTCCGCGAACTCAACGGCCGATTGCGAGGCATACGGCACGCGCATCATGTGCAAGCAATCCTGGAAGCCCATGATGCCCATGCCCACCGGACGATGACGCTCGTTGGAGTCCTTCGCTTTCTTGACCGCGTAGTAGTTGATGTCGATCACGTTATCGAGCATGCGCATCGCAATGCTGACCGTGCGCTTGATCTTGTCGTGATCGAGTTCGTAGCCACCATCGGCGGTCGGTTTCATATGAGCGACCAGGTTCACCGAACCCAGATTGCACACCGCGATTTCCGACTCGTTGGTGTTCAACGTGATTTCCGTGCACAGGTTCGAGCTGTGAACCACGCCTACGTGCTGTTGCGGCGAGCGGATGTTGCACGGATCCTTGAACGTGATCCACGGATGGCCGGTTTCGAACAGCATGGACAGCATCTTGCGCCACAGCGAGACCGCAGGCATTTTCTTAAAGAGCTTGAGCTCGCCGCGCTGCGCTTTGGCTTCGTAGCCGAGATAGGCTTCTTCGAACGCCTTGCCATACTTGTCGTGCAAGTCGGGGCAATCCGACGGCGAGAACAAAGTCCATTCGCCGTTTTCCATGACGCGCTTCATGAACAAATCGGGAATCCAGTTCGCCGTGTTCATGTCGTGCGTGCGGCGACGTTCATCACCGGTGTTCTTGCGCAGTTCGAGGAATTCTTCAATATCCAAGTGCCACGTTTCGAGATAGGTGCACACCGCGCCCTTGCGCTTGCCACCCTGGTTCACGGCCACCGCGGTGTCGTTGACGACCTTCAGGAACGGCACCACGCCTTGGCTTTCACCATTGGTGCCCTTGATGTGACTGCGCAAGGCGCGTACCGGCGTCCAGTCATTGCCCAGACCACCCGCGTATTTCGCCAGCAGTGCGTTTTCTTTGATGGCGTCGTAGATGCCTTCCAGGTCATCGGAGACCGTGGTCAGATAGCACGACGACAATTGCGAGTGCAGCGTGCCCGAGTTAAACAGCGTGGGCGTCGAGCTCATGAAGTCGAACGACGACAGGATTTCGTAGAACTCGATGGCGCGTGCTTCGCGATCCGTTTCACGCAGCGCCAGACCCATGGCCACGCGCATGAAGAACACCTGCGGCAGCTCGATACGGCGGCCACCGATGTGCAGGAAGTAACGGTCGTACAGCGTTTGCAGGCCCAGATAGCTGAATTGCAGATCGCGCTTGTCATTGAGCGCGGCGCCAATGCGCGCGAGGTCGTATTCGCCCAGTTTCGGATCGAGCAAACCGCCTTCGATACCGCGTTGGATAAAGACAGGGAAGTATTCGGCATAGCGCGTTGCCATCGCGCCCTGCGCGACTTCTTCGCCCAGCACTTCCTTACGGATCGTATGCAGCAAGAGACGCGCGGTCACGCGGCTGTAGGCCGGGTCTTTTTCGACCAGCGAGCGGGCAGACAGAATCGCGGACTTGAACACTTCGTCAACAGGAATGCCGTCGTACAGGTTCTTGACCGTTTCTTTCAGGATGGCTTCGGTGTCGATGAATTCGGTCAGCCCTTCGCCGGCGGCTTCGATCGTGGCGCGCAGGGCGCTCAGATTCAGCGGGCTGCGTACGCCGTTTTCCACCACGTGCAGATTGCTTTGTTCTTGCGAGGGAGACGTCAGGCTGCTGCTGCCCTGGGCCGCGGCGCGCTCTTGCGCGCGTTTCTCACGGTACAGCACATAGGCGCGCGCCACGTCATGCTCGCCCGAACGCATCAGGGCCAGCTCGACCTGGTCCTGGATGTCTTCAATATGGAAGGTGCCGCCGTTGGGACGATTACGCACCAGCGCGCTGACGGCCTGATTGGTCAGCGATTCGACCAGCTCGCGCACACGCGCGGAAGCCGCGCCCTGACCGCCGTTGACGGCCAAGAACGCCTTGGTCATCGCGATGGCGATCTTGCTGGGCTCGAAACCCACTACCGAGCCGTTGCGTCGAATAACCTGATAACCCGCCCATTGCCCATTCTGGGCATCGGCGGAGGTTTCGTTGGTGTTAGGCGGCACGGCGGAGGGCCGAGTCACAGAGGCGATCGTCGTCTGCATGGAAGCTCCTGTGGAAAAGCGTAAAAAGACGCGGGCACGATATGTGCCCGTGCTGGAATTCTGTAGGGATGATGTCTAGCCGTGCCGAACGAGCGTCCAGGCACGTCGGCCGAAATCGCTCCAGCCGCTAGATGGCTACTATATGTAGTGCCAGGCCGCTACTATAGCACTAATTCTAGTAGCCGATGGGGCGGGGGACAAGTTAGGAAACCCTAGGGAAATCTCAATTAATCGTGACAAAATGCGCGGCGCCCCAAGGGCGCTGCCGAGCGGCGTAGTGCTTGCTCGCGGTCGCCATTTTACGCCGCTTTGCGGATCAAAACCGCGCGCCCGCGCCGAATAAACGTCTGTCGTGAGCTTGCGTAGTTTCTCATCCTGTTGCGTCCACACTGCAATATTGCAGCGGTGCATTGCAACAAGCGCGAGTGCTGTTTAGAGTCCCACCTGCAGTTGCGCAAGCCCGAGGCCGCCGAGCGGCGGCACGCTGCGCATGTGTATCGAGGATGTCATGATCAAAGCATGGTGGTATCGCGGGTTCGTCGTGTCTGGCGCGGCGAGTTTATTATTGGGTTGCTCCACACAGCATGCCCCGGTCGAACAAGTCGCGGTCGAGACGACACCCCCACGGCCGGTCAGTTGTAGCCCGGCGCCCGCCGGCAGCGCGCTGATAGGCCGCTGGTTGTCCAACACCCGGCCCAGCGGGGTGGCAGGTGACTTCCGGGCGCTGATCGTGCTCGAGGCCAATGGCACGATGACCTACGATACCCAATTGAAAGTCGGCAAACGAATCCGTCCCGGCCTGCGCGAAGCGGGCTGCTGGGAACTCGTAGACGGCGTGCTCACCCTGCAAACCGTCAAATCCAACGGCGAGGCCATCGACACGAACGATCCAATCTACCGGAACCAGTATCGGGTTGAAAAGGTCGAGTCGACACGCCTGAAGCTGCATGAGGTGCGCAAGGGCGGGCAATCGATCACCGCGCGCCGCATGCCCGCCTCCTACCGGCTGCCGGATTGAGCGCCGTGGGGCAGGACGCACACACAACTACCTCGGGCGCTCCGTATCGGGCCATTCTCTTGTTGGCGCTGGCCGCGTTCGTCAGCGCGAGCGCCTTCCGTATCTGCGATCCGATGCTGCCGCGTCTGGCCGCCGAGTTCGGGACCTCGACCGGGCAGGCGGGCGCGACGGTCACGGCGTTTGCGATCGCCTATGGGCTGTTGCAAATGTTCTTCGGACCCGTGGGGGATCGCTACGGCAAATTCCGGGTGGTGTCCATCGCGACCTTTGCCTGCGCGATCGGCAGCATGGGCGCGGTGCTCGCTCCGAATCTGGATGTGCTGATCCTATGTCGGGCCCTGTCGGGCGCGGCCGGTGCCGGTATCGTGCCGCTGTCGATGGCTTGGATCGGCGACAACGTGCGCTATGAAGAGCGTCAGGCGACGCTGGCGCGCTTTCTGACGGGGACGATCCTCGGGATGGCCGTCGGCCAGGTCGTCGGCGGCTGGTTTACCGACACCATCGGCTGGCGCTGGGCGTTCGGATTCCTGGTTGTGGGCTATGTGGTGGTAGGCACGCTGCTGATGCGCGAGGTCAAACGTATGGCCGCGCATCGCGCCACGGGCGCGGCGTCCGGCGACGGTGCGCAGGTACAGCGCCTGAGCTTTGTCGCACAAGTACGCACCGTGTTCGGCGTGCCCTGGGCGCGCATCGTGCTCGTGACGGTGTTCCTCGAGGGCCTGCTGGTTTTCGGTTCGCTGGCCTTTGCACCGGCTTATCTGCATGACCGCTTCGATTTGTCGCTCACCGCCTCGGGCGGCGTGGTGGCGGTGTATGCCCTGGGTGGACTGCTCTATACCCTGATTGCCGGGCGCATGGTCAACTGGCTGGGCGAACGCGGTTTGGTGACGTCGGGCGGCTTTGTGTTGAGCCTGTCCTTTCTGGCCTATTGGCTGGGCCCTTCATGGGTATGGGCGGTGGTGGCGAGCGTGCTGGCGGGCTTCGGCTATTACCTGTTGCATGCGACGCTGCAAACGAATGCCACGCAGATGGTGCCCTCCGCGCGCGGCACGGCGGTCGCGTGGTTTGCATCTTGCCTGTTTCTCGGACAGGCCGTGGGCGTGGCGCTGGCCGGCGTCTTTGTAGACGAGGCGGGCGCCGCGGTGCTGTTTGGCACGTCCGCCGTACTGCTGCCGGTACTGGGGATGAGCTTCGCCTGGGTGCTCAAGCGACGCGCGCAGCAATTGAATCGGGTGGCGCAAGCCTAGACCTGCGACAAGGGCAAGCGCAATATCCCTCGCGCTTGCCCATCAGCACGAATCAGATCGCCGCCAGTCGTTCTAGCACGACATCCTTGCCGATCAGCGCCAGGACAGCATCCACCGCGGGAGTCTGGGTTTGTCCCACGACGGCGACGCGCAGCGGGATAGCCAGCTGCGGCATCTTCATACCGCGATCGGCCAGCACGGCCTTGATCAATGCGGTGATCCCTTCGCGGGTCCATTCCGTATCGCGGGCGCGTTGTGCAAAATCGGCCAACGCCTCACGAGCCGTGGTCGTCAGGTGCTGCTCCACTAATTCAGCAGGCGCGGGGGCGTAGGGCTTGCAAAACAGCATCGCGGCTTCGGCCAGCTGCTCCAGCGTTTCCGCGCGATCTTTCAGCAGACCCATGGCCGCAACCAGATCGGTCGCTGCTGGGTTGCCGCCGCGCCGTTCGATACGCGGTGCGACTCGCGTGGCGAGTTCGGCGTTGTCCGTTTGTTTGATGTAGTGCGCGTTGACCCAGTTGAGCTTTTTCGGGTCCCATTGCGATGCCGACTTGGACAGATGGTCCGTGTCGAACCATTGCACCAATTGCTCGCGCGTGAAGAGCTCGTCGTCTCCGTGGCTCCACCCCAGGCGCGCCAGATAGTTGATCATCGCCTCGGGCAGGTAGCCCTGCGCATCGTAATCCATCACGTTGACCGCGCCGTGACGTTTAGACAGCTTTTCGCCATCGGGACCCAGAATCATCGGCACATGACCGTATTCTGGCACGGGCGCACCCAGCGCGCGCAGAATATTGATCTGACGCGGCGTGTTGTTCACATGGTCATCGCCGCGCAGGATATGCGTCATTTTCATATCCCAGTCATCGACCACCACGCAGAAGTTATACGTCGGCGTGCCGTCCGGGCGCGCGATGATCAGGTCGTCGAGCTCGCTATTGTCAAAGCTGATCGGACCCTTGACCATGTCGTTCCAGCTGGTCGTGCCCGTTTGCGGATTCTTGAAACGCACGACGGGTTTGCGGCCTTCTGGGATGGCCGGCAGCGTTTTGCCTGGCTCGGGGCGCCACGTGCCGTCATAACGCGGTTTTTCTCCACGCGCGCGAGCGGCCTCGCGCATCTGCTCGACTTCTTCGGGCGAGCTATAGCAATAATAGGCAGTGCCGGCCTCCAGCATTTGTGCGATGACTTCGCGATAGCGGTCCATGCGCTGCATCTGATAGAACGGGCCTTCGTCGGGCTGCATGCCGAGCCAGTCCATGCTGTCCAGGATCGCTTGCACCGCCTCCGGCGTGGAACGCTCCAGATCGGTGTCTTCGATGCGCAGCACGAAGACGCCCTGATGGTGACGGGCGAACGCCCACGAAAACAGTGCGGTGCGCGCGCCGCCCAAGTGAAGAAAGCCCGTAGGCGAGGGCGCAAAGCGCGTGCGGATAGGAGTCGAAGTCATAGTCAGCAGGTAAGGGCGTGGCACGCCGCCGCGAGGGGCGGTAAACATTGCGCGCCATCATGGCGATAGCGCGGCCGTCTTGTTACGATGGGGTTATTTTAGAGTAGCGCCGACCTGCCCATGCTGCGACACGTTCTTGCCCCGCTATTTGACCCTGGCTCGCTGGTGGTGGTGGCGGATCGTCCGTTGCCTGTCGTCGCCTCGCTGCGGGCCGATTTGCGGGCGCGTACAACGCTGGTGGACGTGGCGGCCGCGGTGGCGCCCGAGTTCCCCGAAGCCTGTCAAGGCATCGGCGCCGGACAGCGGCCAGATCTCGCGCTGGTCTGTGTGTCTCCGGCGGTGTTACCGGAAACCCTGCGCCGCATGACGCGATTGCGTCCTCGCGCGGTCATTGTTTTACCGCACGAAATCCCGGACCCTTGGCCCGGCGGCACGGTCGCGCTGTGCCGCCAGTGGGCCGAAGAAAACGATTGCGCGCTCCTGGGACCGCGAGCGTTTGGCGTGTTGCGCCCGCATGCGGGTCTGAATCTCAGTCAGCATCCCACGCTGGCGCGCCCGGGCCGGGTAGCTTTGGTCGCGCAATCGCGCTCCATTGCCGCCGCTGTCATGGACTGGGCAGATGATGCGCACATCGGCTTTTCAACGGTCGTCGCGTTGGGCGACGAAGCTTCGATCCGTGTCGCGCAGGTGCTCGATTTCCTGGCCAGTGATCCGCGTACGGACAGCATCGTGCTGTATCTGGAAGAGGTGGGCACGGCACGCGAATTCATGAGCGCGTTGCGGTCGGCCGCCAGTGTCAAGCCGGTCATTGTCTTGAAAGCCGGGCGCGATGGTCCTCCGGGCAGCGATGCGGCGCTGGATGCGGCCTTGCGCCGGGCGGGCGCCGTGCGGGTGCGCTACTTCGTGCAACTCTTCTCGGCGGTCAAGGTGCTGGGCTATGCGCGTCGTCCGCGGGGGCGGCGCGTAGCGATTTTGTCTAATGGCAGTGGCCCGCCGCAGCTAGCTTTGGATTTGATTGGCCCCAATCATCCCACCTTGCGTGCGGAGCTGGCGGCCACTACGCGGCGAGCGTTAGAGGCCTTGCTGGAACCCGATGCGGTCACCGAGAACCCTGTCATTACTTATGTGCCCATTACCGCCGAACGTATTCAGGCGGTGCTGGATCATCTGATTGATGACAACGGAGTCGATGGCGTGCTGGTCGTGCTGGCGCCGGACGCATTGTCCGATATGCGCGCGGTCGCGGGCCAGCTTGCGCAGTATGCCCCCAAGGCGCGCAAGCCCGTGGTGAGCTGCTTCATGGGCGACGCGGGCATGCGGCCCTTGCGCCGCATGCTGGACGACGCCGGCACCCCGGCATTTCGCACGCCCGAGTCCGCGGCCGATGCGTTCGGCGTGCTGGCGACGCACTACTACAACCAGCAGTTGCTGTTGCAAACCCTGCCGCCCGAGCCGCCAAGCCGCGTCCCGGATGTGGCGCGCGCGCGCGACGTGATCGAACGTGCGCGGGAAATGGGTCGTCTGGATCTCACTGCGGCAGAGTGCCGCGAAATTCTGGAGGCCTTCGATGTGCCGCTGCGGGACGTGCCCGCTGGCGTATTGCCCGGTGAACCCGAATCACGTCCCATGGCGATACGCGTGCGCCGCGATCCGAATTTCGGCCCGGTCATTCAGTTCGGTGCGGGTGGCGAGGATGCGTTATTGACCACGGGCGCCGATCGCGGCCGCGATTTGCCTCCCTTGAACGGCTACCTGGCGCGGCAACTCATCGAACGCAGCCGCGCCTGGCAGCGCGTGCTGGCTTCGCAACTGAGCGTGGCGGCCACTGAAGCCTTGCAGCATGCTTTGGTCCAAGTGTCGCAGGTCATTTCCGAATTGCCCGCCATAGACTCACTGGATATTGATCCCTTGTACGCGGGCCAGTCGCAACTGCGCGCCGCAGGCATGCGTGTCACGCTATGCGCGGATCCGGTCTGTGCTTCGCCGCAGACCGAGGGGTATCCGCATATGGCGATACACCCTTACCCCGCGCGCCTGGTACGGCACCGGGAGTTCGAAGACGGTACAGAATGGACCATTCGTCCTATCCGCCCCGAGGATGGCGAAACGCTGCAAGAGTTCATCCGCGGGCTGTCGGAACGCTCGCGCTATATGCGCTTTGTGTCCATGATGCGTGAACTGACGCCGCGCATGGTGGCCCGCTATACCCAGATCGACTATCACCGCGAACTGGCGCTGGTGGCCACGACCATGGTGCCGAATCTGGAGAATCGCGGCCATCCGCGCGAGATCATCATCGGGTTCGCGCACTATCTGCGTAACCCCGATGGGCGCGGCGCGGAATACGCGCTCGTCATAGGTGACGATTGGCAGCGGCGGCGTTTAGGCGGTCAGTTGATGCAAGCGCTGATCGATGCCGCGCGTGAACAGGGGCTCGAATATATCGACGGACTCGTGCTGGCGAATAACCGGCCGATGCTCACGCTGATGACACGCCTGGGGTTCACCAACGATCCGGATCCGGAAGACCCGACCATGCGGCGGGTATGGTTGAGCCTGCTGGATTGACCAGCTTGGACCAGCGTTCGTTCGGGCAAGATGGGATCAACGGCGTGGCCACGCATCCGGCAGCTTAACCGTCGAGTCCGCGTATGCTTCGTCAGCGCAAACGCGGACGAATCACGCGCTGGCGGCCAGGACTTCGCGCAGGAATCCCGCAATATCCTGGATTTCCGGCGCGCACACCGAGTGCGGCATGGGGTAGGTATGCCAGCGGACATCATGGCCCAACGATTGCAGCAACGCCAATGAGGCCTGCGCGCGCTCGAGCTGCACGACCGGATCGAATGTGCCATGCGCCAAAAAGATCGGCGTGTCGGCATTGGCCGTATGGCGTTCGCTGGTCGCGATGTCCAACAGCGGCAGATAGCCGGACAGTCCGATCATCCCCGCCAGCTTTTCTTCCAACCGCAAGCCGGTGTGCAAGGTCATCGCGCAGCCTTGCGAAAACCCGGCCAGCACGATGCGGGATGTCGGAATGCCGCGCTCGTTTTCGCGCTTGATCAGGGCGCGTACCGCCGCTTCGGATTGACGGATGCCGGCGGCGTCTTCGCGGCGCACCAGGTCAGTGACCAGGATGTCATACCAAGAGCGCATCGCCATCCCGCCATTGATCGTCACCGGTTGCACTGGCGCGTGCGGAAACACAAAACGCACCGCCGGGCTGCTGCCCAGTCGCAGCTCGGGCACGATGGGCGCAAAGTCATTGCCATCGGCGCCCAGGCCGTGCAGCCAGATCACGGCATGTGTCGGATTCGGGCCAGTCGGGATTTCCAGGCAATCGAGGAGGGCGGGCGTGGCAGTCATAGTGGCGAATGAATTCGGTGTAATAACGTCGGGTCGGCGTGCGCGCTGGATTCAACACGCGCGGCGAGTTCAGGTTCAGGCGGCGAGGTTTTTCAACGCTTGAAACAGCGCGCGATAGTGTTTGCGTTGCGGTTCCTGTCCAGGTTGCAGCGCGGCGTTGGCTTGAGCCTCTTTGCGCGCGGCGCGGATCGTCGCGCGCAATGCCTGCACGTCAGCGCCCGGATGCGCGTTGAGCAACTCGGTAAGCGCGTCATCGTCTTTCAGCAACTTGTCGCGCAGCAGCTCCAGCCGGTGCATGGCGGCGGTTTCTTCGCGCGAGCCGTTTTGCCAGATGTCGAGCTGTTGACGGATCTCATCGGCCGGCGCATCGCGCATCAGCTTGCCTACGAAGTGGGTTTGACGGCGCTTGCCCTCGCGGCTGGTGGTGCGCTGAGCCAGACGGATGGCCTCGTACAGGCGTTCGGCCAGCGGCAGCTGTTTGAGTTTGTCGTTCGGCAATTCGATCAATTGCTTGCCCAGGTCCAGTAGCGCGTGCATTTCGCGCTTGATCTGTGACTTGCTGGGACGGTCGTAGCCGTTTTCGTCGAACTCGTCGTCGGGAGTGGGATCGGAAATAGAGGAATTCATGGAGACCGCAATGAGGGAACTGCATTGACGCAGACTTAGCTATGATAACCGTCTCTGCTAATTGGACTGCAATGGTCAAGACTTCTAACTCCACTCTCCCCCTGGCCGCCAACCACGCGCGTTTCAGCGAACTCGTCGAGCAAGTACTGGCTTATGCGCGCCAGGTCGGCGCCAGCGATGCCGCCGCCGAGGTTTCCGAAAGCCTGGGTCTGTCCGTTTCCGTGCGTCGCGACGATATCGAAACGGTCGAACAGACCCGCGATCGTTCGCTGGATGTGACGGTCTACGCTGGTCAGAGCCGCGGCTCGGCCTCGACCTCCGATTTCTCCGAATCCGCGCTGCGTCAGACAGTTGAGGCGGCCTGGCATATTGCCCGACACACGGCAGCCGATCCTGCCGCCGGACTGCCCGATGCCGACCTGCTGGCCACGGACATTGCCGATTTAAAGCTGCACTATCCCTGGCCGGTCACCACCGAAGAGGCGGCCGAGCTGGCCTTGCGCGCCGAGCGCGCGGCCCGCGCGGTGGATCGACGCATCACCAATACCGATGGCGCAACGGTCGGCACTTACGAAGGCCAGTTTGTCATGGGCAACACCCGGGGCTTTCTGGGCGGATACCCGTATTCGCGCCACAGCCTGTCGGTCGCCCCGATTGCCGGGCGTGGCAACAACATGCAGCGCGACTATTGGTATAGCTCCGAACGCGATCCCGCGCGGCTGGCATCGCCCGAGGCGATTGGTCGCTACGCCGCCGAACGTACGCTATCGCGGTTGTCGGCCAAGCGCATCCGTACCGGCAAATTCCCCGTCCTGTTCGAGGCCCCGCTCGCGTTAGGGCTGCTCGGTGCTTTTACGCAGGCCACCAGCGGCGGCGCACTCTATCGCAAGGCCAGTTTCCTGGTCGATGCCCTGGGTAAACCGATATTCCCTGACCACATCGATATCGCCGAAGATCCGCACGTTCCAGGCGCCATGGGCAGTTCGCCGTTCGATGATGAGGGGGTGCGCACACAGGCTCGCAGCGTCGTCTCGGCGGGCGTTCTCGAAGGCTATTTCTTATCCAGCTACACGGCGCGCAAACTGGGCATGGTCACCACCGGCAATGCTGGCGGTTCGCACAACTTGACCATGTCGTCGCGTCTGACCGCGCCGGAAGACGATTTCGAAGCCATGCTGCGCAAGCTCGGCACGGGTCTCCTCGTGACAGAGCTCATCGGCCAAGGCGTGAACTACGTCACCGGTGACTATTCGCGCGGTGCCTTCGGCTACTGGGTCGAGAATGGTCAGATCCAGCACGCCGTGCAAGAGATCACCATCGCCGGCAACCTCGCCGATATGTTCCGTCAGATCGTCGCGATCGGCTCGGACACCATCGCGCGCGGCACGAAGCGCACCGGTTCTATCCTGATCGAACAAATGGCGATCGCGGGCATATAAGGCCGCATCGCTGGCGCTCGTCATGCGCGTGCCAGGCGCCGTCGTGCGCCCGGTGCTAACGTTCGGGACGTCACAGGGTGTAATATCCGCCACATAACGTGATATCCCTTTTCGAGTTGCCACCGAGGAGCTAACTACAATGCAACGTCGTTCCTTTTTGAAAAACGCCGGCCTGGGAGCCGTCGCCGGTAGCGCCGCGGTTGCCGCCCCGGTATTTGCCCAGGACGCGCCCACGCTGAACTGGCGCATGGCCTCCAGCTTTCCGCGCAGCCTCGATGCCTTGTTCGGCACGGGCGAAATCTTCTGCAAATTCGTCAGCGAGATGACCGGTGGCAAGTTCAACATCCGTCATTTCCCCGGTGGCGAAATCGTGCCTGCCCTGCAGGTCATGGACGCGGTGTCGAACAACACCATCGAGTGCGGCCACACCGTGTCGTACTACTACTATGGCAAGGACCCCGCGTTCTGCTTCGACGCCGCCGTGCCCTTTGGTCTGAATGCCCGTCAGATGAACGCCTGGATGTTCGATGGCGACGGCATGAAGCTCACGCGCGAAATGTTCAAGCCGTTCAAGATCGTCAACTTCCCGATGGGGAACACTGGCGTGCAGATGGGTGGCTGGTTCCGTAAGGAAATCAAGACGGTCGAGGACCTCAAGGGCCTGAAGATGCGCACCGCCGGTTTTGCGGGCGAAGTGCTCTCGCGTCTGGGCGTGGTGCCGCAGCAGCTGGCCGGTGGCGACGTTTATCCGTCGCTGGAAAAAGGCACGCTGGACGCCGTGGAATTCGTCGGACCCTTCGACGACGAAAAACTGGGCTTTAACAAGGTCGCCAAGTACTACTACTACCCGGGCTGGTGGGAAGGTGGTCCGCAGGTGTCGTTGTACCTGAACGAAGGCGCCTACGGCTCGCTGCCCAAGAACTACCAAACCATCATCGAGGCCGCCAGCCGCGTCGCGCACGTGGCCATGACCTCGCGCTACGACGCCAGCAACCCGGCCGCCTTGCGCCGCCTGATTGCCGCCGGTGCCGAGCTGCGTCCGTTCCCGCGCGCCGTCATGGATGCCTCCTACCAGGCTGCCCAGACCGTGTACAAGGAATTCTGCGACAAGTCGCCGCAGTTCAAGAACCTGTACGACAACTACATGGGCTTCCGCGACAGCGTGGTGCCATGGTTCCGTCTGGTTGAAGGTTCCTACGACAACTACCTGGGCGTCGTGATGTCCCAGAAGTCGTGATATCCAGGAAATAAGCATCTCTGCGCGCGGCCAAGGCCGCATCCGCGGGTGATGCCGCCCTGGCAAATAAGCGGGCCCTGCGCCCGCTTATTTTTTTGCGGTTCGCGCGCCTCATACGGGCAGCTAGGTGGCTCCGGCTGAGCAGAGTTTGCACAAATTTTGATCAATCGTGCTAGAATGATCAGCTTTCCTTTATTCCGGTTGGGGCACGGGCGGGTAATAACGCTTTGGCCAGCCGAAATCTCTATCCCTTGGGCCATGCCCGGATCGGGATGTCAGGCGCCGATGGAATGGAAAAAAGCTTGTCGGGCTGTTCCGGCAAGAACTCAATATTTACTAGGAACCAATCATGAAGACCTTTGTGGCCAAGCCGCATGAAGTCCAACGTGACTGGTTTGTGATCGACGCTAAGGGCAAAGTCCTGGGTCGTGTGGCCAGCGAAGTCGCACGCCGCCTGCGTGGTAAGCACAAACCTGAATTCACGCCGCACGTTGATACGGGCGATTACATCGTCATCATCAACGCTGCCGACATCGTTGTTACGGGTAACAAGACGCAAGACAAGAAGTACTTCCGTCACACCACCTACCCCGGTGGTATCCGTGAAACGAACTTCGAGAAACTGCAGCAGCGGTTTCCCGGCCGTGCCATCCAGAAGGCCGTCAAGGGCATGCTGCCCAAGGGTCCGCTGGGCTACGCCATGATCAAGAAACTCAAGGTGTACGCCGGTGCCGAGCACCCGCACACCGCTCAGCAGCCCAAGCCGCTGGATATCTAAGGAAACGCCATGATCGGTAACTGGAACTACGGAACCGGCCGTCGCAAAACCTCGGTGGCTCGTGTTTTCATCAAGAAGGGCACGGGCAAGATCGTTGTTAACGGCAAGCCCGTCGACGAATTCTTCGCTCGCGAAACTGGCCGCATGATCGTGCGTCAGCCGCTGGAACTCACCAGCCACCTCGAGTCGTTCGACATCAAAGTCAACGTGCACGGCGGCGGTGAAACCGGCCAAGCTGGTGCGATTCGTCACGGCATCACCCGCGCACTGATCGACTACGATGCGGCTCTGAAGCCCGCGTTGTCGCAAGCCGGCTTCGTGACCCGCGATGCCCGTGAAGTCGAACGTAAGAAGGTCGGCTTCCGCAAGGCACGTCGTCGCAAGCAGTTCAGCAAGCGTTAATCGCCTTGTTGGTCCGGATCGGTTCTCCGATCCGGCCGCAAACAAAGAGCTCCAGTGTTCATGCACCGGGGCTCTTTGTCTTTCTGCCTTTGGATTCACTCGCCGGCGCAGCGGTAGCCTGTGTTGCAATACGCCGTACTTGTCACCGCAAATCTGCCCCGCAGTTAGGGCTACAATCTTTCTTCGTCTTACGGATCACCTGAGCTATGGCCCACGCAACGAATTCCCGCATCAAGGTCGGCATTGTCGGCGGTACCGGTTACACCGGCGTCGAGTTGCTGCGCCTGCTGTCGCAACACCCCCATGTGGAACTCACCGCCATCACGTCGCGCAAGGAAGACGGGCTGCCGGTGGCCGACATGTATCCGAACCTGCGTGGCCGCGTGAACCTGGCGTTTTCCACGCCGGAAAAAGCCCCGCTGACCGATTGCGATGTGGTTTTCTTTGCGACGCCGCATGGCGTGGCCATGTCCCAGGCGCAGGAACTGCTTGCTGCCGGGACCCGCATCATCGACTTGGCGGCCGACTTTCGTTTGCAGAACACTGCCAATTTCGAGCGCTGGTACAAAATGCCGCACAGCTGCCCGGATATCCTTAAGGAATCCGCGTACGGTCTGGTCGAGCTTAACCGCGACGCCGTCGCCAAGGCGCGTGTGATCGGTAACCCTGGCTGCTATCCGACCACGGTGCTGCTGGGTCTCGCGCCCGTGCTGGAAAAGGGTTTGGTCAATACGCAGACGCTTATCGCCGATTGCAAATCCGGTGTCTCTGGCGCCGGTCGTAAAGCCGAGGTCGGATCGCTCTTCTCTGAAGCCAGCGATAACTTCAAGGCCTACGGCGTGGCGGGTCACCGCCATCACCCGGAGATTTCCGAGCAGCTCGATAAGCTTGCCGGCGAAAAAGTCGGCCTGACTTTCGTGCCGCATCTGGTCCCGATGATTCGTGGCATGTTCTCGACGCTGTACGCTCGTATCCGGCCCGAAGCCATGGACACGGACTTCCAGGCCTTGTACGAACAGCGCTACGCCGACGAGCCCTTTATCGATGTCCTGCCGGCGGGCCGCCTGCCCGAGACCCGCTCGGTGCGCGCCTCCAACACGCTGCGCATTGCTGTGCAGCGCCCGGAAAACAGCGACCTGCTCATCGTGCTGGTCGTGCAGGACAACCTGGTCAAGGGCGCATCCGGCCAAGCCATTCAGAACATGAACCTGATGTTCGGTCTGCCGGAATCGGCCGGCCTGGATCAGGTCGCGATTCTGCCCTAAGGCCATGAGCCGGTCTTCATCGACCGGCTCAGACCGCATTGATGTCCTCGGATCCCGCATCGCCGGTTCGCCCGGCTTCGTCCCGGCAGTGGTTTATAGCCATTGCCGCGTTCGTCATAGGCCTGGCAGGCGGCGCCTGGGGCGGATATGAATACGCCCGTCGCGCCGAGAATGCCACGCCCAAGGTGGTCATCACCGATGAACAGCTCGCCGCGCGCGATGCCGCGGTCCAGCAAAGTCAGGCCGAAAGCCGCTTTTTACGCGCGCAGCTGGACACCGCCGAAGGCGAAATGGCCGTCGAACGTGCCGCCCGGCTCGAGCTTGAGGCCCAACTGCGCGCTGCGCAAGAGGAGCTCGGCAGCGTAAGGGAGCGTTTGGCGTTCTTTGAGCAGCTGCTGCCGCCCGGGCCGGAAGGCACGGTAGACATCCGTGGCGCCGAAGTTTTGCGCGAGGGCGCAGGGCTGAAATACCGGGTGCTGCTGATGCGTAGCGGGCGACCCGGTAGCCCCTTTATCGGTAGCCTACAATTTCAAGCGACCGGGGTGCTGAAAGGCGAGGATGTGACGCTGGATCTCCTTCCGCTGCAGCGCAAAGCCGAGGGCACGCCACCCGTCGAGGAGGCCAGCGCCGACTCGGACCCCGCTGACGCACTGCCCGTGAAGTTCGATCAGTATCAGCGCAGCGAAGGCGTTCTCGACCTGCCGGAGGGATTTGTCCCCGAAACCGTCGTGGTCAACGTGCTCGAAGGGACCACCGTCCGCGCATCGCGCACGGTCAAGCTGCCACTTTGAAGCGCAGGCGCGTCTGCGCTACTATGACAGCATTGCGGCGAAAAATTCGCTGACGTTATACATACATTGGCCGCTTGTTCGGCCAGGAGTTCCACCATGAACGCAGTTACCGAAACCGTCGACCTGCAGGCGCCCCCGACGCCGCTGGTCTTCACCGATTCCGCCGCCGCGAAGGTCAAAGACCTGCTGCTGGAAGAAGGCAACCCCGAATTGAAATTGCGCGTGTTCGTGCAAGGCGGCGGCTGTTCTGGCTTTCAGTACGGCTTTACGTTCGACGAAGCTGTGAATGACGATGATACCGTGCTGGACAAGGATGGCGTCCAACTGCTGGTTGACCCCATGAGCTTTCAATACCTGGTCGGTGCCGAAATCGACTACAAGGAAGACCTCGAAGGCGCCCAGTTCGTAATTCGCAACCCGAACGCTACGACCACCTGCGGCTGCGGCTCGTCTTTCTCGGTGTAAACCGACTTAGTCCGGCCTGCGTGCCGGACTACGCTTAGCTCACTACCTATATCGCGCCACGACGAGTTCGTCGTGGCCGTTTGTCTTCGTGTGCCTGGATCGCGTGGGCGGTGCTAAGCCGGGTAGATCGCGCCCAATACGCGTGCGCCGCGAGCACCCGTGACTTCGGGCACGCCGGCAGGCAGCCGCTCCACGCAGGCATGTGCCAGCCACGCGAAGGCCATCGCTTCGACCCACTGTGCTGGGACACCCGCGGCATCCGTCGGTTGCAAAGGCCGCTGCAGGCAATCGGCCAGATCGCGCATCAAGCCTGCATTGCGGGCACCGCCACCACACACCAGCACATCCCGGCTCTCGGGAGCCGCGTCCCGCAAAGCGTCGGCTACCGTACGAGCAGTGAAGCGCTGCAGCGTCGCCTGTATGTCTTGCGCAGAGAGCAGGGAGACAACCGGGTACGTGCTTAAACGCGCGTCCAGCCATTGCGCATTGAATAGATCCCGTCCCGTGGACTTGGGCGGAGGCACTGCCAACCATGGTTCAGTGGCGACGAGATGTTCAAGCAGACCCGCATCCACGCGTCCACCTTGCGCCCAGGCGCCGTCTTTATCGTAAGCTTGCCCGGTATGACGCTGACACCACAAATCGAGCAGCACGTTCGCCGGACCCGTGTCGAATCCCCGGGGCGCCTTGCCTGGTGCCAGTAGCGTGATATTGGCGATACCGCCCAGATTCAACACCGCCCTGGGAAAGTCCGTGCCAAACATCGCGGCGTGAAAAGGCGGCACGAGCGGCGCGCCCTGACCACCGGCGGCCACATCGCGGCTGCGAAAATCCGCCACGACATCGATGCCAGTCAGTTCCGCGAGTAACGCTGGCGCATTGAGCTGCAGGGTATATCCCAGCTCGGGGCGATGCCGCACCGTCTGGCCGTGTGCGCCGATTGCGCGCACCGCCACGGCGGGCAGCTGCGCATCATCCAACAAGGTCTGCACCGTGCGCGCATAGAGCTTCGCCAGCTCCTGACTTGCCAGCGCGACACGATGCAGTTCGTCATCGCCGGCCCGATTCAGCGCATACATTTCGTCCCGCAGCGACGCAGGCATCGGCAGGGCCGCCGTGGCGAGCACCTCAGGCGGCTGCGATGTCCCTGGGGCGCCCAAGCGCACCAGGACGCCGTCAGCGCCATCCAGGCTAGTGCCGGACATCAATCCGATATAGAGATGTCCGGCATGGACCGAGAGCGGGCCAGAAAAATCAGGCATCACTGGTCCCGGCCGGTCGTGGCATCAACGACTCGCGAGCGTCGGGCCAGGCTCGAGCGCATCCTGTTGATACGCCGTCATCAGCGCGAGCTGCTGTTTATACGTCGCCGTCGCCGCCTGGAACTTGCGCGCCTCGTTCGCTTCGAGCGGGCGAGACACCGGCAAGTCGGCAGACAGCGGATCCACGGGCTTGTTGTCGATACGGAATTCGTAGTGCAGATGCGGTCCGGTCGACCATCCCGTCGAGCCCACGTAGCCAATCAACTGGCCCTGCGAGACCTTGGTGCCGACTTTGATATCGGAGACAATACGGCTCTGGTGCGCATACAACGTCGAAATCTTGCCGTGGTGCTTGATGATGACGACATTACCGTAGCCGTTCTGCCACCCTGCGAATTCGATCGTGCCATCCGCCGTGGCATGCACCGGCGTGCCCGTCGGCGCGGCGTAATCCACGCCCTTGTGGCCTGTCCACGTGCGATGAATCGGATGCATGCGTCCACCGAATGTCGAGCTGATCCGCGTGAACTTCAGTGCAGTGCGCAGGAACTCGCCGCGCAGGCTCACGCCGTCAAAGCTGTAGTAATTGCCCGTCTTGCCATCCGGGCTGAACCACACCGCGTTGTGCGCCTTGCCTTTGTTAATGAATTCCACCGCCAGCAGGCGTCCCGCACCGGCATAGCGGCCTTCGTGCGAGCGCACTTCATAGACCACACGGAACTGATCGCCCGGCTGCAGATCGCGCAGAAAGTCGATCTTCGCGCCCAGCACGTCGGCCATCTGTTGCGTGATGGAATCCGGAATGCCCGCCGCGTCCGTCGCGCCAAACAACGAGCTGCGTATGGTGCCCGCGGCGACCCGCGTTTGCAGATCCGTGTTCTCCGTGACTTCTTCGGCCTTGTACGTGTCGTCCGAGGGCGTCACGACGAGCATTTTGGTCGCCACCTGGCCATCGACTTCTTGGCCCGGCGTGTGGATATAGCGCAGCCAAAGCAGATTCCCTTCGGCATCGGTCGCCGCCTGGACAGAGCGCCCGGGGTAGAGCTTGTAAATGCTGCGCGCGCTGGGAGCATGAGTCAGGAACCGTTGCAGGCCCGGTGCATCCACGTCCAGACGCTGCAGCACGGTCGCCAGTGTGTCGCCGGAGCGAATACGCGTTTCACTGACATACGGAGCCTCGGCGCTCGCTTCGCTCACGCGAAGCTGATCGGCACCAAGCGACAGAACCGTCTGAATCTGACGAGATTCGGGGAGCTTGGCGTGATCCGGTTGCTGCACCATGCCCAGCGCAGCCGCGCCGGCAAACAATCCTACAGTGGTAACCAGTAATGTGCGACGAATCCAGCCGACGCGACGGGGAGACTCGGGGCGAGACAGGGCGGCAGTGCTGGGTGCGGAGCGATCAGCCGGGCTGTGGGAGCCACGATACATTGAGAAAACCTTTCAGGGGGTGCCAGTCCCAAGAAGCATGCGCGTAGATGTGGCCAGTCCACCAATATAGAGAAGGATATTGGCGGGGCGGCCTACGTCAGGCGTAGCCTCTGGTGAACAAAGGGGTTAAAGCGAGTTGCAACTGCAAAAAGAGCCGTGATGACAACAGTTGCGTATGATTAGCGTCGTATCCTATCCGATTCAGATAGAATTTTCGACTAATTTTCCGATACGTCGGAAAGTTTTACACGTTCGTCGCTATTATAAGGCTCACCGTAGCCCTCATCGTCGCATCTGGCCCTAATTATGTCCCAACCCGAAGCCCCCATCACCCCCGAAATCGAAGCAGATTTGCGCATCGCCAAACGCGGTTGCGACGAACTGCTCGTCGAGTCGGAATTCGCCCGCAAGCTGGCCAAGAGCCGCGCCACTGGCGTGCCGCTGCGCATCAAGCTCGGTTTGGACCCTACGGCTCCCGACATCCACCTGGGTCACACGGTGGTGCTCAATAAGATGCGCCAGTTGCAAGACCTCGGTCACAACGTCATCTTCCTGATCGGCGACTTCACCTCGACCATCGGTGACCCGAGCGGCCGCAACTCGACCCGTCCGCCCTTGACCCGCGAACAGATCGAGACCAACGCCAAAACCTACTACGCTCAGGCCAGCCTCGTGCTCGATCCCGAGCGTACCGAGATCCGCTACAACTCCGAATGGTGCGATCCGCTAGGCGCCCGGGGTCTGATACAGCTCGCCTCGCGCTATACCGTGGCGCGCATGATGGAGCGCGAGGACTTCACCAAGCGCTTCAAGGGCGGCGTGCCCATTGCCGTGCACGAATTTTTGTACCCCCTGATGCAGGGCTACGACTCCGTCGCGCTCAAATCCGACCTGGAGCTCGGTGGCACCGATCAGAAATTCAACCTTCTCGTCGGTCGCGAACTGCAGAAAGAATACGGCCAAGCCCCGCAGTGTGTGCTGACCATGCCGCTACTCGAGGGGACTGACGGCGTCGAGAAGATGTCCAAGTCCAAGGGCAACTACATCGGCATCTCCGAGTCGCCCGATTCCATGTTCGGCAAGCTGATGTCGATCTCGGACACGCTGATGTGGCGCTACTTCGAGCTGCTGTCCTTCCGTTCCATGGAAGACATCGCCGCCTTGAAAGCCGCCACCGAAGCCGGCGCCAACCCGCGCGACGCCAAAGTCGCCCTGGCGCAAGAAATCATCACCCGTTTCCACTCCGCCCGCGCAGCGGAAGAAGCGCTCGCGAACTTCCAGGCCCGTTTCCGCGACGGCGCAGTGCCCGACGACATGCCCGAAGTCAACGTATCTGGCGCACCGCTGGGCATCCTCAAGGTATTGCGCGAAGCTGGCTTGGTCGCCTCTGGTGCCGAGGCCCAACGCAATGTGGAACAAGGCGGAGTTCGTATCAATGGTGACCGCGTCGAAGACAAATCGTTGCAATTGACATCGGGGTCTTATGTGATTCAAGTGGGCAAGCGCAAGTTCGCCCGTGTTAACTTGGTCGGGTAGGCATACCCCCTCAGTTTCGCTGGAAGGAGTCCGACATGAAACTCTCGAGTTTGTCTTTTTCCGATAACGAGTCGATCCCGGAGCGCTACGCGTTCGGCAAGATCGACCCGCAGTCGCACATCGCTCTCGCGGACAACTGCAACCCTCAGTTCTCGTGGGACGACGTCCCAGACGGCACGCGTTCATTCGCCCTGATCTGCCACGATCCGGACGTGCCCTCCAAGCCCGACGACGTCAACCAGGAGGGTCGCAGCGTCTCCAAGACGCTGCCGCGCGTCGAGTTCTTTCACTGGGTACTCATTGACCTGGATCCGTCACTGCGCGAAATCGAAGAGGGCGCTTTTTCGAGCGGCATCACCCCGCGCGGCAAAGGCGGCCCCCTGGCCCCCAAAGAGGCCCGTCAAGGCATCAACGACTACACCAAATGGTTCGCCGCCGACCGCGATATGAGCGGCGACTATTTCGGCTACGACGGTCCATGCCCCCCCTGGAACGACGAGATCCCGCACCGTTACGTCTTCACCTTATACGCACTTGACGTGCCCAAGCTCGACGTACACGGCAACTTCAATGGCGAGGAGGCTCTGCGAGCCATGCAAGGCCACATCCTCGCTCAAGCCAGCGTGACCGGCATCTACACTCTCAACCCCGACTTGGCCCCGACCCAAATCGGTAGCCCGCAGGCAACGTAACCGCCAGCACGACAACGCCGCAGCCGTGACGACACGCCTGCGGCGTCGGACAAAAACTCCAACACGGCATCCAGGCCCTCGTCGGCCTAGCTCACAAGCACCCCTCACGCCGCCGCCCCCCGTACCCATCCTCTTGAACTACGTTTCTATGAGTCGCGGCCGGGCGCTGGGCTGTGGTGCCGGCCCGTTGAGCGGCGGGCAGTCCCCGAAGGGGACCGAGGCCCCTGCTCGTGGGCCGAGCCGCTGCGACAGGGCCGGCACCACAGCCCAGCGCCCGGCCGCGACGGCTAAAGAACCCAGCCTCCCGCAACACTCGCAGCCCTGCAGCCCAACACTCCAGAAATCGAGCTAGCGTCAACCGGCCACCCACCAACCGTCACCGAGCCGCTTATAAAAAAAAAACGCGCCCCAGCATGACTCCTTTTCACCCATAAGTTGAACCCTCCTCAACTTACTCCCCCCATCCCGCATTAAGCCCTAGATTTCCCAGCCATTCCCCAAAGCCCGCCCGTCCAAAGCGTTAAACTAACGGTCATCCACCCATCCCAGTTCCCTCATTACGCCAGGAAGCCCCATGTTTGACCGCAAACTGACCTTGTCCCAGGTTGACCCCGACGTCTGGGCCGCCATCGAGAAAGAAAACGTCCGCCAGGAACAGCACATCGAGCTGATCGCCTCGGAAAACTACGCCAGCCCCGCCGTCATCGAGGCTCAAGGCACCCAGCTCACCAACAAATACGCCGAAGGCTATCCCGGCAAGCGTTACTACGGTGGTTGCGAATACGTCGACGTGGTCGAGCAACTGGCCATCGACCGCCTGAAGGAAATCTTCGGCGCCGAAGCCGCCAACGTGCAGCCCAACTCCGGTTCCCAGGCCAACCAGGGCGTCTACATGGCCGTCCTCAAGCCGGGCGACACCGTGCTGGGCATGAGCCTGGCCGAAGGCGGCCACCTCACCCATGGCGCCTCCGTCAACGCCTCCGGCAAGCTCTACAACTTCGTTTCCTACGGCCTCGACGCCAACGAAGTCCTCGACTACGACCAAGTCGAAAAGCTCACCAAAGAACACAAACCCAAGCTCATCGTCGCTGGTGCCTCCGCCTACTCGCTGCGCATCGACTTCGAACGCATGGCTCGCATCGCCCATGAAAATGGCGCGTTGCTGATGGTCGACATCGCCCACTACGCCGGTCTGGTCGCGGGCGGCGCCTACCCGAACCCCGTGCCGCATGCTGACTTCGTCACCTCCACCACGCACAAATCCCTGCGTGGCCCGCGTGGCGGCGTCATCATGATGAAGGCCGAATACGAGAAGATCATCAACTCCGCGATCTTCCCCGGCATCCAAGGCGGCCCGCTGATGCACGTCATCGCCGCCAAGGCCGTCGCCTTCAAAGAAGCGCTGTCGCCCGAGTTCAAGCAATACGCCCAACAAGTCGTGAAAAACGCGGCGGTCCTGGCCGATACGCTCGTCAAGCGCGGCCTGCGCATCGTGTCCGGCCGTACCGAAAGCCACGTCATGCTGGTCGACCTGCGCTCCAAGGGCATCACCGGTAAAGAAGCCGAAGCCGTCCTCGGCCAAGCCCACATTACCGTCAACAAAAACGCCATCCCCAACGATCCGGAAAAACCCTTCGTGACCAGCGGCATCCGTCTGGGCACCCCGGCCATGACCACGCGCGGCTTCACCGAAGCCGATGCCGAACTCACCGCCAACCTGATCGCCGATGTGCTCGATAATCCGCGCGACGAAGCCAATATCGCCGCCGTGCGCGCCCGCGTCAACGAACTGACGTCCCGCTTGCCGGTTTACAGCAAGTAAATCGTCAATACGGCGGCGCGTCCACGCGACGCGCCGTCGCCCCCGCCCGATCCGTCACGGCGCCACGCGGCCCCGGCATCGTTACAATACGCCAACTGATATGGACAGGGGGCGCATTCATGAAATGCCCATTTTGCGGCAACGTCGATACCCAGGTGGCAGACAGCCGGGTATCTGAAGTGGGCGATACCATTCGCCGCCGTCGCCGCTGCCTGGCCTGCGACAAGCGTTTTACGACCTACGAACGCGTCGAGCTGGTCATGCCGACGCTGGTCAAGCGCAACGGTAACCGCAGCGAATACGATCCCGCCAAACTACGCGCCAGCCTGTCGCTCGCGCTGCGCAAACGCCCGGTCAGCACCGCCGAAGTCGACAGCGCCGTCGCGCGCATCGAGGAAACCCTGCTGGCCAGCGGGGATCGGGAAGTGCCTACCGAGCGCATCGGCGAGCTCGTCATGCTCGAACTCAAACGGCTCGACAAAATCGCCTACGTGCGGTTCGCATCGGTGTACAAGAACTTCGAAGACATCGGCGAATTCGTCGAAGCCATCCGCGAAATGCAAGGGCCTTTGTTGCCGGGCAAGTTGCCCCGCAAGTAGCCGCGATCGCGTGTAAGCGCCCTCGCACGCCGGTCGCCCGCACTCCCCCGATCGCGACCGCGCATACAATCTGTAGCGTGACTGCCATTACTGATACCGACGATATCCGCTGGATGCGCCATGCCTTGGCGCTTGCCCGCAGCGTGATGAATACCACTACGCCCAATCCCCGCGTGGGCTGCGTCATCGTGCGCGAGGGCCGCGTGATCGGAGAAGGCGCAACTCAGCCGCCCGGCGGCCCACATGCCGAGATCTGCGCCTTGCGAGACGCGAGCGCCCGAGGCGAGTCCGTGGCCGGTGCGACGATGTACGTGACCTTGGAGCCGTGCAGCCATTTTGGGCGCACCCCTCCTTGTGTCGATGCCGTGGTCGCCGCCCAGCCGGCGCGCGTGGTCGTCGCCATGGGCGATCCTAATCCCCAGGTCAATGGACGGGGTCTGGCCCGCCTGCGTGCCGCGGGCATTGCCGTCTCCACCAATGTCTGCGCCGATGAGGCGCTCGAAATCAACGCGGGCTTCATCGCGCGAATGAGCCGAGGTACGCCGTGGGCTTGGGTCAAAATGGCCACCTCGCTTGATGGCCGCAGCGCGTTGCATAACGGGGTGTCGCAATGGATTACCGGGCAGGCCGCGCGCGCGGACGGGCACGCATGGCGCGCGCGCAGCTGCATCGTGCTGACCGGCATGGGCACCATATTGAAAGACAATCCGCGTCTGAACGTGCGCGAGGTCGCTACGACGCGCGCGCCACGCCGCGCGGTGGTCGACGCCGCATTCGAGATCCCGGAAGACGCGCAACTATTCGAAAGCGCCCAGGCCGACGGCGTGGAGACCTTGATCTTCACCGCCAATACGGCGGCGGAACATTCCGATAAGGCCGCGCGCTTGGCGCAACGAAATGTGCGAGTCATTACGTTGCCTGAAGCGGAAGGGCCACGCGTAGATCTGCCAGCGATGATGCGCTGGCTGGGCAGTCACGATATCAACGAAGTGCATGTCGAGGCCGGTGCAGGGCTGGGTGGCGCGCTACTGTCAGCAGGATGTATAGATGAGCTGCTCGTCTATTTGGCCCCCGTGCTGTTGGGCGATGCCGCCGCGATGCTGCGTCTGCCCTTGATCGAGCACTTGGAGCATGCGCGCCGGTTTGAATTTGCCGATATGGTGCGCGTGGGCGCCGATTTGCGGCTGCGCGCGCGAGATGCGAATCGTTGGAATGCATTACGCCAAGCAATAACCTGCGCGGAAAATTAAACCTTTCTGTTTTTCAGCTTTTTCCGGGGCCTGGGCCCGAATTGAAGGAACACACACATGTTTACTGGTCTGGTCGCGGCAGTGGGCCGTATCTCTCATCTCGAACCGCTGGGTGATGACAAGCAGGGGGGCGTACGCTTGACGATAGACGCGGGCGATCTGGATCTGCGCGATGTCAGCATCGGGGATTCCATCGCCGTGCAAGGCGCCTGCATGACGGTCGTCGCGCTACAAGCTCAGCAATTCCAAGTCGATGTGTCTCGTGAGAGCCTCAACTTGACGGTGGGCCTGGATCGCACTGGCGAAGTCAATCTGGAAAAATCGTTGCGCGTGGGTGACCAGATCGGCGGTCATCTCGTATCGGGTCATGTCGATGGCATGGGCGAGGTCGTGAGCTTCGAACCGGTGGGGGAATCGCGTGAACTGGTGATCCGCGTGCCCGCGCATCTCGCCCGGTTCATGGCCTACAAAGGTTCCATTACCGTCAATGGCATCAGTCTCACCGTCAACCGCGTGATTGATCTGGACGCTGGGTGCAACATCAGCATCAACATCATCCCGCATACACAACTGGTCACGACATTGCGCAATGTGCGCGCCGGCGATCGCGTCAATCTCGAAGTCGACACGATTGCGCGCTATGTGGAACGGATGCTCGGCAGCAAAACCGCGGCGGCGTAAGCGACACAGACCGTTCAATCAATTCACCAAATGATGATTCTTTTACTTGATTGACGGAACTTGTTCCGCGATGCTATAGCCTAACTTAACACGGTCACGTTGATCCGCTCTCCAAACGCGTATGCCAAAAGCAACATATCGACATGACCCCGGGTTTTTCATGACGAGAAAGTTGTAGCGGCATTCGCGATTGGGGCACACAATGGGATGACGGACTTGTTAACCGACCATGCGATGTAGGAGGTTATCCGTGCATAACATCGTTGAAGGCTTCAAATCGCAGTATGCGCAGGATCAGGAAACCGAGCTGTCCCTAGAGGAGTATCTCGATCTCGTCAGAACTGATCCCATGGCTTATGCCAGCCCCGCGGAGCGGATGTTGGCAGCCATAGGAGAGCCGGAACTGATCGATACCCGCAATGACCCGCGGTTGTCTCGATTGTTCTCCAATCGCGTGGTGCGGCGTTATCCCGCATTCAAAGAGTTCTTCGGCCTCGAAGAGGTCATCGATCAGATCGTGGCTTTCTTCAAGCATGCCGCGCAGGGTCTGGAAGAACGCAAGCAAATCCTCTATCTGTTGGGCCCGGTAGGCGGGGGCAAGTCCTCCATTGCCGAACGTCTGAAAGTATTGATGGAGGCCTATCCCATTTATGCACTCAAGGGTTCCCCCATCAACGAATCGCCCTTGGGTCTGTTCCACCCCGATCGTTTTGGCGATACCTTGGAAAAGGAGTACGGGGTTCCCAAGCGCTATCTGAGCGGCATCATGTCGCCGTGGGCCGTCAAGCGCCTCAAGGAATTCGACGGCGATATCTCGAAGTTTCGCGTGGTGCGGCTGACGCCCTCGGTCCTGCGGCAAGTCGCTATCGCCAAGACCGAACCGGGCGATGAGAACAACCAGGATATCTCCTCGCTGGTTGGCAAGGTCGACATACGCAAGCTCGACCGGCACTCGCAAGACGACCCGGACGCCTACAGCTATTCGGGCGGCTTGTGCCTGGCCAACCAGGGCTTGCTCGAATTCGTCGAGATGTTCAAGGCGCCCATCAAGATGCTGCACCCGTTGCTCACGGCCACGCAGGAAGGCAACTTCAAGGGCACCGAGGGCTTCTCCGCGATCCCGTTCAACGGCCTGATTCTCGCGCACTCGAACGAATCGGAATGGCAGACCTTTCGCAACAACAAGCATAACGAAGCGTTCCTTGATCGTATCTATATCGTCAAGGTGCCGTACTGCTTGCAGGTCACCGAAGAGGTCGAGATCTACAAAAAGCTCTTGCGTAATAGTTCGCTGGCCAATGCACCTTGCGCGCCGGGCACGCTGGACATGATGGCGCAGTTCTCGGTGCTTACCCGCCTGAAGGAACCGGAGAACTCCAGCATCTACTCCAAGCTGCGCGTCTATGATGGCGAGTCGCTGAAAGATGTCGATCCCAAGGCAAAGGCGCTACAAGAGTACAAGGACTACGCGGGCACCGATGAAGGTATGACGGGCGTATCCACCCGGTTCGCCTATAAGATCCTGTCCAGCGTGTTCAATTACGATCAAACCGAGGTGGCGGCCAACCCCGTGCATTTGATGTACGTGCTTGAGCAACGCATCGGCCGCGAGGATTATCCCGAAGAGATCCGTCGGCGTTACCTGGATTTCATCAAGGGATATCTGGCCCCGCGTTACGCCGAATTCATCGGCAAGGAAATTCAGACTGCCTATCTGGAGTCGTATTCCGAGTACGGGCAGAACATCTTTGATCGGTATGTGACGTTCGCGGATTGCTGGATTCAAGACGAGGAATTCCGTGACCCCGAGACTGGCGAGAGCTTCGATCGCAGCGCGTTGAACGACGAGCTGGAAAAAATCGAAAAACCCGCTGGTATCGCCAACCCGAAAGACTTCCGCAACGAGATCGTCAATTTTGTTCTGCGGGCGCGGGCCAATAATGCCGGACGTAATCCGGCCTGGACCAGCTACGAGAAACTGCGCGAAGTGATCGAGAAGAAAATGTTCTCGAACACCGAGGATCTGCTGCCCGTGATCTCCTTCAACGCGAAAGCGTCGGCGGAAGATCGCACCAAGCATCAGAGTTTCGTCGATCGCATGGTGGAAAAGGGCTACACCGAGAAGCAGGTGCGTCTGTTGTGCGAATGGTATCTGCGCGTGAGGAAGTCATCCTGAGCGAGGTGAATCATGAATTCACTGATCGACCGGCGTTTGAATGGCCGCAACAAGAGTGCGGTCAACCGCGAACGCTTTCTCAGGCGATATAAAGACCAGATCCGCAAATCTGTACAGGATATGGTGCGCGAGCGGTCCATCGAAGACATGGACCAGGGCGGGGAAGTGAACCTGCCGGCTCGCGATATCTCTGAGCCGCATTTTCGGCACGGTCCCGGAGGCGATCGCGAGCTCGTCCATCCGGGTAACCGTGAGTTCGTCAAAGGCGACACATTCCAGCGGCCCAAAGGCGGGCAGGGCGCTGGCGGTTCCGAGCCTGGCGAGGGCGAGTCGGTGGATCAGTTCACCTTCAGCCTCTCGCGCGCGGAGTTCCTGACTCTGTTTTTCGAGGATCTTGAGCTGCCGCATTTGATTCGCATGCAACTCGGTGATGTCAACGAGAAGAAATGGCAGCGCGCGGGCTATACGACTACCGGTTCGCCCAGCTTGTTGAGCGTCAGTCGCACGCTCAAGGCGTCGCTTTCCCGGCGTGTCGCATTGACCGTGGCCGCACGCTCGGCGCTGGAAGCGGCACAAGCCAAACTCGATGCGGCGATCGCAGCCGGTGCGCCACGCGCCGAGGTGGATGCCCTGCGCGAGGAGGTCGAAGACTGTCGGCAACGCCTGGAAAACGTGCCGTTTCTCGACGATCTGGATCTTCGCTATCGCAACCGCATCGCTGTCACGCAACCCATGGCGCGCGCCGTCATGTTCTGCCTGATGGATGTGTCCGGTTCGATGGACGAGGGCAAAAAGGATCTCGCCAAGCGCTTCTTCACGCTGCTTTATCTGTTCCTCTCGCGCAAGTACGAACATGTCGAAGTCGTCTTCATCCGTCATACGGATAACGCCGAAGAAGTCGACGAGCAGACCTTCTTTTACGATCCCAAGAGTGGCGGCACCATCGTGCTTTCGGCGCTGGAGCTGATGAACGAGATTGTTCAGAAACGCTTTCCGCCCACCGCCTGGAACATCTATGGCGCTCAGGCCAGCGATGGCGATTCGTTCGGGGCCGATGCAGGCAAGAGTGCGCGCTATCTGGCTGAACACCTGTTGCCCGCGACCCGCTATTTCGCCTATATCGAGGTACCCGATTCCGCCGAGTCCCGTAAAAGCAGCCTGTGGGCGGAATACGAGCAGAAGAGCGCGCCGCATTTTGTGATGCGCAGGATCTGCGAACGCGGTGAGATCTATCCCGTGTTCCACGATCTGTTCAAGAAGGAGCCCGTATCATGAACGTCAACGCGCTCACCGGGGCCGACTTCCCGCGACAATCAACACCGTCGGCCAGACCGATCTCCGAAGGGTCGGAATGGACCTTCGAGCTCATTCAACGCTACGACGAGGCCATTGCCGAGGTGGCGCAGGAGTTCGGGCTCGATACCTATCCGAACCAGATCGAGGTCATTACTTCAGAACAGATGCTGGACGCGTATGCGTCGGGCGGCTTGCCCATCGGCTATCCGCATTGGTCATACGGCAAGGAATTCATCCGCAACGAGCAATACTATCGTCGCGGCATGCAGGGGCTGGCGTACGAGATCGTCATCAACTCGAACCCTTGCATTGCGTATCTGATGGAAGAAAACACCATGGCCATGCAGGCCTTGGTAATCGCGCACGCGTGCTATGGGCACAACTCGTTTTTCAAGGGCAACTATCTCTTTCGCCAATGGACCGATGCGGACAGCATCCTCGACTATCTGGTGTTTGCACGCAAGTACGTGATGGATTGTGAAAGCCGGTATGGGATCGATGCCGTCGAGGCCATCATCGACTCTTGCCATGCGTTGAGCCCGCATGGTGTTGATCGCTATAAACGCCCCATGCCGATCTCGTACAAAGAGGAAGCGCAGCGACAGGCTGAAAGAGAGGAACACGCGCGGCTGCAATACAACGACCTGTGGCGCACCTTGCCGCGCGTGGAACCCGACCTGGCGGCCGAGAAGCAACGCAGCGTCTTTCCGCCAGAGCCGGAAGAGAACCTGCTCTACTTCATCGAAAAGCATTCCCCCAAGCTGGAACCCTGGCAAAAGGAACTCGTGCGCATCGTGCGCAAGATCGCCCAGTATTTTTATCCGCAGGGGCAGACCAAGGTGATGAACGAGGGCTGGGCCACGTTCTGGCACTACACGATCTTGAACCGTCTGCACGAGAAAGGCTTGGTCAACGATGGCTTTATGATGGAGTTCCTGCAAAGCCATACCAATGTGGTCAGTCAACGCGGTTTCGACGAACGCGGTTACGGCGGGATCAATCCCTACGCGCTAGGCTTTGCGATGATGCAGGATATTCGTCGCATCTGCGAGGCTCCCACGGACGAAGACCGTAAATGGTTTCCGGATATCGCGGGTAGCGACTGGCGGCAAACGCTGGACTTCGCGATGAGAAACTTCAAGGATGAATCGTTCATCTCGCAATACCTGTCGCCCCGGTTAATACGCGAATTCCGCTTCTTTGCGATCGCGGACCATGAGGCCAAGCCCGTATTGGAGATCGCCGCGATTCACGACGACGAAGGCTACCGGCAAATCCGTAAACTGCTCGCCGAGCAGCACAACCGGGATAACCATGTCCCCGACATACAGATTGTGCGCTATCGCCGCGAGTCCGATCGTTCGCTGGTGCTGCGGCATCACCGAACGCGTGGCCGTCCCTTGGCCACCGAGGATGCGGATCAGGTGATGAAGCATCTGGGACGTCTATGGGGGTTCAAGGTGCGCCTGGAGGAGACCGAGGGCGATGGCAAGGTCATTGCGTATCGTGAGGTGAACGCCGCAGCCCCGTATCGCGAGGGCTTATAACGCCGTTGCCACGGTCGCCAGACAACTTGAGCGTATCGGCTCCGCCTATAATTCAGGCCACGTATCAGCCTCGCATCATGGCAGGGTGAAGATTGCTGTTGTTGTCTGTCCTGCGGAGTGGATATTGCCTGAACCCTTAGAAAACGTCGTATCCGCCGAGCTCGTGGCCGTCCTGGTTGCTGTGACCCGAGGCGAGCCGCGCGTCCTGGTGCGCTCGGGCGAAGGCAGTCTGGACACGAAGGTGAAATACGACGGCCTGCCATCGGGCGCGTTTCAACCCGGCCACCGCTCCCTGCAGGCCGGTATGCGCGCCTGGGTCGAGGCGCAGACGCATCACCCTCTAGGCTATGTCGAGCAGCTCTACACGTTTGCGGACCTGGATCGCTTTGACGAATCCGGGCCGCGTGCTATCTCGGTCAGCTATCTGGGCCTGACACGGGAAACCGATGCGTTAACCGGGTCGCGCGCCGTATGGCACGATTGGTATCGCTATTTCCCCTGGGAAGATCATCGCCGCCAGGAACCGGCTGTGCTCGCCGAGTTCATCGTGCCGCGGCTGCGCGCGTGGGTGAGTGGCACCAGCGATGCGACACTACGCGCCACGCGCGAGCAACGCCTGGCCGGTGTATTCGGGCTGGATGGCGCGCCGTGGAACGAGGACATGGTGCTGCAGCGTTATGAGCTGATGTATGAAGCCGGTTTGGTTCCAGAAGCCGAACGCCATACGCCCTCGGCCGCGCATGACGCGGTGCCGGGCGAGCCCATGCGCACCGATCATCGCCGTATTCTGGCCACCGGCATCGCGCGTCTGCGCGCCAAGATCAAATATCGTCCCGTAGTCTTCGAACTCATGCCGGCGGAGTTCACCTTGCTACAACTGCAGCAAACCGTCGAAGCGCTGGCGGGACGTGATTTGCATAAGCAAAATTTCCGGCGTCTGGTGGAACAACAGAATCTGGTCGAAGAAACCGGCGGCATGGCCGCAGCGGGTGCGGGCCGGCCGGCTAAGCTGTTCCGGTTCCGGGGCGATTTATTGACCGAGCGGGCGATTTCGGGAAGCAAGCTGCCCTTATCGCGACAGGCCTGAACACGCAGTTGATGCCTGCGGTGAAGGGGCGTTTTCCTGCAGCCTCGCATTGCACTGCATCATAAAAATTGCTTGACAGGTATTTATGCTCAAAATTAGCATAATCCTCACTTCGCCTGATGGCCATTTTTTTGACCGATAAATACTCAAAATGAGCATAACCACGATTTCGCCCGTCCCGCCGTTGCCGCGTGTGTTGTTGGAACCTCTGGTACGCGATGCACTACTCGAGGATCTGGGTCGAGCAGGTGACATCACTACCGATAGCATCGTGCCGGCCGACGCCATGGCGCAGACGCGTTTAGTCGCGCGCCAGGACGGTGTCTTGGCGGGTCTGGATCTCGCGCGCATCGCATTTGAACTGGTTGACCCGCGCATCGAGTTCCGTGGGCTGCTGGCCGATGGCGCGGTGTTGAAACCCGGCGTGGAGATCGCGACCATCAGCGGGCCCGCGCGTGGCATGTTGACGGCCGAGCGCGTGGCGCTGAATTTCCTGTGCCATTTGAGCGGCGTGGCCTCGGCCACCGCGTCTATTGTGCAGGCCATCCGCGAGTATCGGGCCAGGGTCACCTGCACGCGCAAGACCATCCCCGGTCTACGCGCCGTGCAAAAATATGCGGTGCGTGTCGGCGGTGGCAGCAACCATCGCTTCGGGCTGGACGACGCCGTGCTGATCAAGGACAACCACATCGCCATCGCCGGTGGCGTGCGTCAGGCCGTGGAGCGCGCACGCGCCGCGATTGGCCATCTGGTCAAGATCGAACTTGAAGTCGATACGCTCGAACAGCTGCGCACGGCGCTGGACCTCGGCGTGGAAGTCGTGCTGCTGGACAACATGGGCCCCGACATGCTGCGCGAAGCTGTCGCCATGGTCGATGGCCGCGCCATCACCGAAGCCTCTGGCCGGATTACGCCGGAAACCGCGCCCGCGATCGCGGCAACCGGCGTGGACCTGATGGCGATCGGCTGGCTTACGCATAGCGCCCGTGTCCTGGATATTGGTCTGGACAGCTGACTATCGCCTTGAACGGCTAAGCGAATAGCAATGCTTTTTGGCACACCGAAATGAACAAGCGCTCGTATTTCTTTCGTGGCATCCTGCTCGTGGTGGTCTCAGTGGTACTGGGTCTGATCGTGGTGTTCTCGCATACAGGCCATGTGTCCGCCAGCGCGAATTCGAGTTCGACCACGACGGCGTTTCCCACGCGTCCGCTCACAATCATCGTGACCTTTCCCCCGGGTGGCGGCACGGACCTGCTGGCGCGCAAGCTGGGAGCGCTGATTCAGCAGCGCCTGGGCCAGCCTGTGGTCGTCGAGAATCGCCCCGGTGCGAGTGGAAATATCGGCGCGCGCGCGGTGGCCGAGGCCCCGGCAGACGGCCATACGCTGCTGATGGTCAATAGCTCCTTTGCGATCAATCCGGGGGTTTACGGTCATCTCGGTTTCGATCCGAAAAAGGACTTTCAGGCGGTGATCAATGTCGCCTTTGTGCCCTCGGTGCTGATCGTGCCGGAAGCGTCGCGCTATCACTCGCTGGCGGATTGGATCCAGGCGGGGCAACAGCCTGGAGCCCACTTGGCGACGGCGTCCTGCGGCAACGGCACACCGCAACATCTGGCGATTGAAATGTTGATGTTGCGCGCCGACGTGCCGGTGCAGCATGTGCCGTATCGTGGTTGCGGGCCGGCGCTTACCGATGTGCTGACAGGGCAGGTACCTGCGGGCGTGGTCACCGCGTCCAGCGCGGCACCGTTTCTAGCGGCGGGCAAAGTGCGTGCCCTGGCGGTCACCTCGCCCCAACGTTCCACGCTGATGGCGGACGTGCCCACGGTGGCGGAGCAGGGCCTGCCCGGCTACGAGCTGGATCAGTGGCATGGCCTGCTCGTGCCCGCCGGCACGCCCGCCGAGGTCGTGGCCAAGCTGAACCGCACGGTCGCGCAGATCATGAAACAACCGGATGTGCGGCGCGATCTGTTGAAAATCGGCTTCAGTCCGACCACCAGCACGGCCGCGGAATTTCAGTCGCTGATCGGACAGGACATCGATCGCTTTGCCGCTCTGACCCAACGTATCGGGCTTAAGGCCGATTAAACCTCTCGGGCGCTACCGCAAGCGCGGCAATTCTGCTAGAATCGCGGATTCGCATTTGCCGTATGTGTGCCCGCCTGGGTCACAGGGCAGATCGTCCAGATCAGGACAGGTGGCCGAGTGGTTGAAGGCGCACGCCTGGAAAGCGTGTATACGTGATAAGCGTATCGGGGGTTCGAATCCCCCTCTGTCCGCCAAGAACATTTTTCCCCTCTACCCCATAAACGGGGGATGACCATTCAGGCTCTACCCCATAAACGGGGGATGAGCATTCATCAGCCCCGGTTAATCACACCGTTCCAACCGCACTGAGCCAAGACTCTCATGCGGTAGTTCTCAAAATTTCTGAACCCAAACGCCCGGCGCGAGAGCATTTCCATCTTCGTGTGAAAGCCCTCGGTAATCCCGTTGGATTTAGTGAACCGCCACATCCGCAC
>NZ_WSJA01000004.1:0-58561 GCF_009763235.1 Bordetella sp. 15P40C-2 | reverse complement strand
TATGGACAGTATGGACGCGCCGTTTGTGGTGACGAGCTTTACGTCGAAACTGATCGAGAATCAGCAGGCGCGCACGTTGGGGGAAGTGGTCAAGAACGATTCGTCGGTGCAGGTGGGGAACGGGTTCGGGAATTCGGCGCAGACGTTTTCCATCCGCGGCTTTGCGATGAATAACGATGATCTGGCGTTTAACGGGCTGTATGGGATTTTGCCCCGACAGGTGTTGCCGACGCAGATGGTCGAGCGGGTGGAGATTTTGAAAGGCGCTAACGCGTTTTTGAATGGCGCGGCGCCGGGCGGGTCGGGGTTGGGAGGATCGATCAATATTCAGCCCAAGCGGGCCGAGGTGGATCCACTGACGCGGGCGACGGTGGACTATACGAGTGATTCACAGGTCGGCGCGGGCGTGGATATTGGGCGTCGATGGGGCGAGAACCAGGAGTTTGGGATTCGGGTTAACGCGGCGCATCGGGATGGCGATACGAGTATCGACCATGCGGGCGAACGTATGGCGGTGGGTACGGTCGGGTTGGATTATCTGGGCGAGAAGCTGCGGGTGTCCTTGGATGCGGGGTATCAGAAGTATCGGTTTTCGCAACCCCGGCCCACGATCGTGCCGATTGGCACGGGGGTGCCCTCGCCGCCATCGAATCGGCTGAATTATGGGCAGCCGTGGACGTATAGCGAGTTGGAGAGCACTTACGGAGTGCTGCGCGCGGAATATGATTTTTCCAGCGACTGGATGGGCTATGCGGCGATCGGGACGAGTCACGATCGCGAGCATGGCGATTATGGGCAGCCGCGGGTGGACGAGGATGGTAAAGGCACTGTGGCTCGGCTGACGGTGCCTTATACGCGTGACTCGGTCAGCGGTGAGGTCGGGGTTCGCGGGAAGTTTCGGACGGGGCCGGTAGGTCATCTAGTCAATGTGGGATTTTCTGGGCTGCAGTCGCGCGTGAGGCAGGCCTGGGAAATGAGCGACGCTAGCCCGATTGATATTTACGATCCGCAGTCTTTCCCGCGCCCGGCCACGACGTTTACGGGCGGGGATATGGGCGATCCACATATCAGCAGCCGCACGAACCTGAGCAGTGTGGCGTTGTCTGATCAGCTGTCGTTCTGGGATGACCGGGTGTTTCTGACGCTGGGGGTGCGACGGCAGACGATTAAGGACAAGCTCTACAACACTGAGGGCGTGCACGATACGACCTATGATCGATCGGTATGGACGCCGGCCTATGGTTTGGTGATCCGACCGTGGGAACAGGTGTCGTTTTATGTGAACCATATCGAGGGGCTGACTCGAGGCGACTCGGCGCCGCTGGGCGCGGTGAATTATGGCGAGACGCTGGCGCCCTATCGCACTAAGCAGACTGAGGCGGGGGTGAAGGTCGATCTGGGAGATATCGGCGGCTATGTGGGCGTGTTTCAGATCGAGAAGCCGGAGGCTTATACGAACTCGGACGGCGTTTTTGGCGTGGCGGGATCGCAGCGTAACCGAGGCGTGGAGCTGAATGTTTATGGTGAGCCGGTCAAGGGTGTACGGCTGTTGGGCGGGGTGACACTCATGGATCCGGAGCTGCGCGGCACGGCGGGTGGACGTCAGGATGGCAATAATGCGATTGGCGTGCCGAGGTATCAGGCCGTGCTGGGCGCGGAATGGGATGTGCCGGAATTGACGGGGCTGACGCTGCAGGCTTATGTGCAGCGGCGCGGCTCGCAGTATGTCAATGCCGACAATACGGCGAAGATACCCGCATGGACGCGCTTGGATCTGGGTGCGCGGTATGCGACGAAGATCGACGGGCACGCGGTGGTCTGGCGCGCCGGGGTGGATAACGTCACGGATAAGCGTTACTGGGCGACGGTGGGCAACGATTTCGGGCAGCTCACGCAGGGTATGGGGCGCGTCTATAAGCTTTCGATGTCGGTGGATTTTTAAAACGCGACGTTGCTGCGCGCGTGTGACGGACCGGGGCGGGCAGTGGCTTGCTCGCTTTCTTGTAGGTGCGCTGCAGCGCAACAGACGCTACCAACCGCGCATACCGCTTAGAATTCGCCCATCCGCCGGATGAGGAATAGGCCATGACGCGCTGGCCGTTGGTATTGAGTTTGTTGCTGATATTGGGCGGGTGTGCAACCACCCCGCCATCGAACCCAGAAGATCTCTGCGAGATTTTTCGGGAGAAGCCGAGCTGGCGTAAGGCCGCGGTCAAGATGCGCGATAAATGGGGCGTGCCGGTGCAGGTGCCGTTCGCCATGATGTATCAGGAGTCAAGCTTTCGACATGATGCCCTCCCCCCACGCTATTACATCTTGGGTTTTATCCCGTGGGGTCGCGTCAGCACAGCTTACGGATACGCCCAGGCCAAGGATGAAACCTGGGCGGACTATAAGCGCGAAGCTGGCGGCTGGATGGCCAGCCGCGAGAATTTAGCGGATTCACTGGATTTCATGGGCTGGTATATCAGCAAGACCCAGCGCATCAATGGGGTGTCGAAGTGGGACGCGTACGGCCAGTATCTGAATTATCACGAAGGCTGGACGGGTTATCGCAATCGTAGCTACGACAAAAAAGCGTGGCTCAAGCGCGTGGCACAGCTTGTGCAGGCGCGCGCTGAACGGTTTGGCGCGCAGTATCGGAAATGTCCGGATGGCTGATCGACATCGGCGGCGGATGCTCGGGAACTTTGACGAGTGACCCAGGTCTTATATAAGATATAAGACATAAGACCGCGCCACGCCGCGCATTGTGTCAACATACCATGACAAACTCGCGAAAACGCCACAAAATGGTAGCTTTACGCGGTCCAACACCCACGGAGTTCCATCATGCCGCATAACACGTTCAATACTCTGAAGAATTTCAAGATCGGCAGTAAGACCTGTCAGCATTACTCGCTGCCCGCCCTGGGCAAGGCCCTGGGTGTGGATGTGCAGCGACTGCCGGTGTCGATCCGCATCGTGCTTGAGTCGGTGCTGCGCAACTGCGATGGCCAGAAGGTCACCGAGGAGCATATCCGGCAGCTGGCGAACTGGCAGCCGAATGCCAAGCGAGAGGATGAAATTCCCTTTGTAGTCGCGCGTGTGGTGCTGCAGGATTTCACGGGCGTGCCTTTGCTGGCCGATATCGCGGCCATGCGCTCGGTCGCCGAGAAGATGGGCAAGAATCCCAAGCAGATCGAGCCGCTAGTGCCGGTGGATCTGGTGGTGGATCACTCGGTCATGATCGACTATTTCGGCACGAAGGACGCGCTGGATCTGAACATGAAGCTGGAATTCAAGCGCAACCAGGAGCGCTACCAGTTCATGAAATGGGGCATGCAGGCCTTTGACACGTTTGGCGTGGTGCCCCCGGGCTTCGGGATCGTGCACCAGGTGAACTTGGAGTACCTGGCCCGCGGCGTGCACAAGAAGGACAATATTTACTACCCGGACTCGCTGGTCGGCACAGACAGCCATACCACCATGATCAACGGTATTGGCGTGGTGGGCTGGGGTGTTGGCGGTATCGAAGCCGAGGCCGGGATGCTGGGTCAGCCGGTCTACTTCCTGACGCCGGACGTGGTGGGTGTGGAGCTGAAGGGCCAGTTGCGCGGTGGTGTGACAGCGACCGATCTGGTGCTGACGATCACGGAAATGCTGCGCCGCGAGAAGGTTGTGGGCAAGTTCGTGGAATTCTGCGGACCGGGCACGGCGAGCCTGTCGGTGGCCGAGCGCGCCACGATCGGCAATATGGCGCCCGAATATGGCGCGACGATGGGCTTTTTCCCCGTCGACGATCGCACCATCGATTACTTCCGCGGCACGGGCCGCACGGACGAGGAAATCGCTGCGTTCCAGGCTTATTTCAAAGCGCAGAAGATGTATGGCGTGCCAGACGCGCGCGACATCAACTACACCAAGCTGCTGACGCTGGATCTGTCCACCGTGGCGCCCTCGCTCGCTGGTCCGAAACGTCCGCAGGACCGCATCGAAATCGGCTATGTGAAGAGCACGTTCAAGGATCTGTTCTCCAAGCCGACGGCGGAAAATGGCTTTAATCAGCCGGCGGAAAAACTGGATCAGACCTTTACCACCAGCGATGGCACGACGATCAAGAACGGCGACATTCTGATCGCGGCCATCACGTCTTGCACCAATACCTCTAACCCCAGCGTGTTGCTGGCTGCGGGCCTGTTGGCCAAGAAGGCAGTCGAAGCCGGGTTGACGGTGCCTAAACATATCAAGACGTCGCTGGCGCCTGGATCGCGGGTGGTGACGGAGTATCTGACCAAGACCGGTCTGCTGCCGTATCTGGAACAGCTGGGCTTTGATATCGCCGCTTATGGTTGCACGACGTGTATTGGTAACGCGGGCGATCTGGCGCCTGAGCTGAACGAAGCGATCATCAACAATGATCTGGTGTGCGCGGCGGTGTTGTCGGGCAACCGTAACTTCGAAGCGCGAATTCACCCGAATATCAAGGCGAACTTCCTGGCTTCTCCGCCGCTGGTGGTGGCTTATGCCTTGGCGGGCACGATTACGCGCGATCTGATGACCGAGCCGGTGGGTCAAGGCAAGAACGGCGACGTGTGGCTGGGTGACATCTGGCCGAGCACTGAAGAAGTCAATGCGCTGCTGAAGTTCGCGCTGGATCCGCAAGCGTTCCGCGACAACTACGGTCAGGTCAAGACGAACCCGGGCGATTTGTGGAAGAACATCAAGGGCGTGACGGGCGATACGTATAACTGGCCCGAATCCACCTACATCGCCAAGCCGCCATTCTTTGACGACTTCGGCATGGAGCCGGGTTCGATCCCGGTGATCCAGGGTGCGCGGGCGCTGGGCATTTTTGGCGACTCGGTGACAACGGACCATATTTCGCCGGCCGGCTCGATCAAGGAAACCTCGCCCGCAGGCAAATGGCTGAAGGAACACGGCGTGATGAAGGCCGATTTCAACAGCTACGGCTCGCGCCGCGGCAATCACGAGATCATGATGCGCGGCACCTTTGCCAACGTGCGCATCAAGAACCTGATGATTCCGCCGAAGGCCGATGGCAGCCGGTTCGAGGGTGGCGAAACGCTGTTCCAGCCCTCGGGCGAACAAATGTCCATCTATGACGCCGCCATGAAGTATGTGGCGCAGGGTACGCCCACGGTGGTGTTTGGCGGCGAAGAATACGGCACGGGTTCGTCGCGCGACTGGGCGGCCAAGGGCACGCAGCTGTTGGGCGTGAAGGCGGTCGTGGCGCGCAGCTTCGAACGTATTCACCGTAGCAACCTGGTGGGCATGGGCGTGCTGCCGCTGCAGTTCAAGGGCGACGATAGCGCGGCCACGCTGGGTATCACCGGCAACGAGACGTTTGACATCTCGGGCCTGGAAAACGGCATCAAGCCCATGATGGACGTGACCTTGACGATCCACCGCGCCGATGGGTCGCGTCAGGATGTCGAGGTGCTGCTGCGTATCGACACCCCGATCGAGGTGGATTACTACCTGCACGGCGGCATTCTGCCATTTGTGCTGCGTCAGCTGCTGGCGGCCTGATGGCTGGCTAGACGTGTGCAGCGAAGGCCTCCTCGGAGGCCTTCGCTGCATTGCGGCCGACACCTAGTATTTCAGCGCCCCACCCCGTCCAGGTCGCAATCGGACCAGGGTTAAACTAGCGGGTTCCAATCTCTCTTTGACGCCCTTTCATCACACATGGTCCGAGTCCGCAGCTCCGTTTCTACCCGCCTGAACCGTGACGCGACGCGTCTGGTCTCGCTCGCCCTGTCGTTAAGCCGTTCCGGCAGCCGGGTCGAGGATGTGTATTGGGAGAAACTGCTCGCCGATACGATCTCGAAGCTGTTGCGCAATACGCAGGACGCCACGCTGGAGGCAGCGCTGGAGCATCTGGCGCAGCAGGATATTGGCGCTTATGAAGTGTTGATCGAGCAGGCCGAGACATTGTCGGAATCGATGCAGATCGAGAAAGCGGGTCAGCTGCACGATGTGCTGTTGATTGTGATTCCTATCGCCGCGTGGACGCGATACACGATTCCCACTGGTCCGCTGCCCGAATCGGCAATTCAAACGCTGGCGGCGCATTTGCATGGGCATGTTCTGGCCGAGGGCACGCAGGTAGCGGTGATGCCGCAGTTGGTGAGCATCGACCAGATGCCCCGCACGTTTTCGGAAACATGGCAGTGGATGCAGCGACTGGGGCATCACGCCCTGGGTCTGGATGCACCCAAGCCCGCCATGAACAAAGCCGATGAGCCCACCAATATGCTGGCCGATACTCGCTATGTGGTCGCGTCGGTGACGACGCCGGCGGGCGCGCCGATTTTCCGCTGGCAAGAAGCGCCCGGCGTCGAGGAGAACAGCCGCGAGGCTTGCCTGGCACAATGGGTGGCGCAGGCGCAGCCGACAATCGCTACGTTGATGCCTGGGTGCGGCATTGAGTGCCTGTTGCCGGATGCCTACTACGTGAGCAACCGCGAGGCGGACCGGCGCGTGCGCCCGATGTCGCTGCGCGCGGCCGTGACCTGGCTGGAGGGCGCCCTGGATGCGTCCGCCTCGGAACTGCGTGCCGTCGTCGCAGGCTGCGGCGAGACGCGCATCGAGGAATACCGGGTTGGCTTTACGGTCCGCAATAACAACGATGTGGTGTATGGCTGCATTTGGCCCGTTTATGGCCGCGAGGACGACACGGGCGAAGATGACAGCCAGCCAGGCGTGGTGGATCAAATCGCAGCCCACTTGAAGGAATATGGCGTGCATGAGGTGCGTCATATTCCTGGCGTGCTGCTGCCGGAGTTTTGCGAAGACTGCGGCGCGCCGGCTTTCCCGAATCCGTTGGGCGAGCTCGTCCATGCGGAACTGCCGGAAGACGCGAACACCGCGCCAGCGAAGTTCCACTGATTGCCAATCCCGTGCGCGCCGATATTTTCTGCCGGGTCGTCGATAACTATGGCGATATCGGCGTGTGCTGGCGGCTGGCGCGACGGCTGGCGCACGGTCATGGTTGGCAGGTGCGGCTGTGGGTGGACGAACTACGGGCATTCGCGCGGATTCAGCCGGGGGTGTCGAGCGACCAGACGCGGCAGACGGTCGAGGGCGTCGACATTTTGCATTGGACGCAAGACGATGACTTAGCTGGGGTAATACCCGGCGACGTGGTGATCGAGGCGTTTGCCTGTGATCCGCCCGCCGCGTTTGTGCAAGCAATGCGGGCGCAGGTGCAATCGGGCGATCGGCAGCCCGTCTGGTTGAACCTGGAATATCTGAGCGCCGAGTCCTGGGTGGAAAGCTGCCACGGCCTGCCGTCGATGCAGGCCGACGGGCTGGTGAAGCACTTTTTCTTTCCCGGCTTCACCAAGGGCACGGGAGGGTTGCTGCGTGAGCCTGGGTTGAGCGCGCAGCGCGACGAGATGCAGGCTTCGCGGGAAGCGCAGGCCCGGTTTTTAAGCGAGACGTTGGCGGTAAAAGCCGATGCATTGGGCCATTGGCATGGCGGTGCGCGGCTCGTGTCGCTGTTTTGCTATCCCTATGCGCCGGTGAATGCGCTGGTGCGCGGATTATTGGACGATGAGCGGCCTTCGCTGCTGCTGGTGCCCGAAGGGGTTGCGCCGGGGCTTGAGGAAACGCTGTGGGCGGCCAGGACGGCTGGCCGTGCGCATGCAGGCGCGCATCTGCGAATCGCGCGCGTGCCGTTCGTCGCGCAGCCCGACTTCGACCGCCTGCTTTGGTGCGCGGACCTGAATTTCGTGCGCGGCGAGGACTCGTTCGTACGCGCGGCTTGGGCGGCGCGGCCGCTGGTGTGGCAAATCTATGCACAGGATGAAGACGCGCACCTGGACAAGCTGCAGGCGTGGCTAGCTCGCTATCCGGGGCCGCCCGCGGCGCAGGCGTTGATCCGTGCATGGAATCGGGCGCCGGGCGCTTTTGCTGGCGACGATGGCGTCGCGACGGCGTGGGATACGGCGCCGGATCGAGCGGATGCCTGTACTGCGGCCGACTCGGCTTTCAGCGCCACGTTACGCGCTGCATTGCGAGAACCTGCCTGGTCCGCCTGGCAGGCGGCGGCCCTTCGCTGGGATGCCGAGCAGGCCTCGCGCGCCGATCTGGCGGACAGTTTGGCCTTTTTTTGCGCAGAAAAGCTCAAGAAACGCTAGAATAGAGAGTTTTCCGAGTTCCTTTGCCTCGCGCACCAGCGCTATGCAGGTCTCATTTTGACAGCCTCCCGGGGCACGTAGGGTCCGCTAGACCGGACATTCTGCGCGCAAGCACGGCGAGTGCGCTTTAACACCCGGAGTTTTTAATCAATGAAAACCGCTCAGGAATTGCGAGTCGGCAACGTGGTCATGGTCGGCAAGGACCCCCTCGTTGTTCAAAAAGCTGAATACAACAAGTCTGGCCGTAACGCCGCCGTCGTCAAGCTGAAGTTCAAGAACCTCTTGACCGCCTCGGGCAGCGAATCGGTTTACAAGGCCGACGAAAAATTCGACGTGGTCGTGCTCGATCGCAAGGAATGCACGTATTCCTACTTCGCCGATCCGATGTACGTCTTCATGGACGAA
Organism: Bordetella sp. 15P40C-2; assembly: GCF_009763235.1. Taxonomy (NCBI): domain Bacteria; kingdom Pseudomonadati; phylum Pseudomonadota; class Betaproteobacteria; order Burkholderiales; family Alcaligenaceae; genus Bordetella; species Bordetella sp. 15P40C-2. The sequence goes on along the minus strand of NZ_WSJA01000004.1, from coordinate 50,012 downwards.
GAGTACAACCAGTACGAAATCGAAGCCGAGAGCATGGGCGATGCCCTGCACTACCTGGAAGAAGGCATGCCGGTGGAAGTCGTCTTCTATGACGGCCGCGCGATTTCCGTCGAACTGCCCACCATCCTGGTTCGTGAAATCACCTACACCGAGCCGGCCGTTCGTGGCGACACCTCGGGCAAGGTGCTCAAGCCCGCCAAGATCAACACGGGCTTCGAGCTGAACGTGCCGCTGTTCTGCGCCATCGGCGACAAGATCGAGATCGACACGCGCACGCACGAGTACCGCAGCCGCGTCAACTAATTGACTCGCCCGGGCTGCCGCGATGTCGGCGGCAGTTCCAGGACGGCGCCTGCGGGCGCCGTTTTACTATCGGGCTAACCTTATCGTCATGGCACTCAAAGTATTCGACCTGCAGTGTGATCAAGGCCACCTTTTCGAGGGCTGGTTTAGTTCGCATGAAGACTATGACGCGCAGCAAGCGCGTGGGCTGCTCACGTGTCCGGTGTGCGATTCCGCCAATATCACCAAGAAATTGTCGGCGCCGCATTTGAACGTGTCCCACCTGCGTGAGCCCTCGTCGCAGGCCAATGCCGTTGCGGCCAATCCCCCTGCTGCCGCGCCTGCGCGCTCGACGGAAACTGCCGTCGCCAGCGCCGACCATGAGGCTATCGCGCGTATACAAGCAGCGGTATTGCAAGAGATGCGGCGCATTATCCGCAATACCGAAGATGTCGGCCCGGCGTTTGCCGAAGAGGCTCGGCGCATTCAGTCCGGCGAAGCCGACGAGCGTCCGATACGCGGGACGGCAACGGCCGAGGAGCGAGCGGCCTTGACCGAAGAAGGCATCGAGATCATGGCGTTGCCGGATTTTCTCAACGACGATCGGTTGCAGTAGCAGGGCGCGGCGGGCGTCATCCGGACGCCATGCCTGCCCTGGCTATCAGCCTCAGCGACGCAGTAGATCCGATTGCACTTCTTTCGCCAGATTCAGCTCCGCCTGTTGAGCGCGTAATACTTCGATTTGGCGCTGCATAACGGCCAGTTCCTTACGCAGCTGTTCCTCTTGCGCGGATAAGGCCGTCGCTTGTTGGCGAGCCTCTTCCTGACGGGCGGCGACTTGCTGGGCTTGTTGATCGCGCAAGGCCTGATCCGCGCGGAGTACAGCGAGCTCTTGATTGCGGATGGTCAAGAGACGTTCGGATTGAGCGTATTCGGCCTGCAGCTTGATGCGCGCAATCTCGACTTCTGCCAGTTCGGCGGACTGTTGGCTGAATGCACGGTACATCGCTTCCGCCTGGCTTTCCGACAGTGTCTGCACGACTCGCCAGAAATCCTTTTGCTGGAATAAGGCGACGTAGTAGACGAGATCCTCGGGCTTGAATAGCAGGCTCGCGCCATAGGTGCCGTTGTACGTGGTGCGCAGTTCGACGACCTGTCGGCTTTCGATGAGTGATCGCAGCGCATCGGCGGTAGAGCTGATGGATGCGGCCGGTGCGCTGGATGCCTCGAGCTGGGCAGGCGTTTGCACCGGAGTGCTTTGCTCGGCCACGGCCTGGCGGTCCGGCGGGGTGATGGCGGCGCATGCGGCCAGCGTAAACAATGCTGCGATCACCGTGGCGCTACGCGCGGCGCGATGAAGTTTACGAAGAGTCATGCAACCTCCCAAAAATGATGACGCGAGAATTTAACAGTTAATGACGAAGATGGCATGGTATTGAACTGTGCGGCTTGGCTTGGCGATCGGTGCCGAGAATAAAAGTGGCGATGGCGCGGTTCGTTCGACATGATGAACGTGATCAATACACGAGCCGAGGTTTGCCGCAATCAACGGATAGGAGCGATACGTCGGCCTCGCCCAGGTTCACGCCCAGCAGCGCGAGCAGCTTCTGCACGAGTAAGGAAAGTGGGTCAAGTAGCGGCTGCAGCAGCGCGAAGACAACGTTGAGCAGGCCGCTAAAGGCGTTGGTGCCCGTCAGACCCAGGGTTGTCACGCCGTTGATGCGGCAGTTGCGGATGTTGTCTGTGGTCATTCCCAACAGGCACACCGTGTCGGCGGTGACGCCGAGAACCGTGTCCAGTACGTTGCCCACGACGGTGAGCGTGCTGCCCAGGAAGCCCACTAAGCCACCATTCTTCACGCGCTCTCCCAGCCTGTTCATTTCCTGCGTAGACCAATTCAAGTTGTTGATGACATCGGAGATGGATCGGCCCAGCCCTTCACTGCCGACCAGACCTTTAGCAATGTCCTTCGCTTTGTCCTGAGGGATTTCCTCTTTTCGGCCGGTTAGATCACCCAATACGCCTGCGACTACCGCGTCTGCAACGTCTTTGCTTAATTCGGTCAGATCGATGTTCGTTGCAGCTACCGTGGCGGTTGAATCCTCCGATGGAGGTGCCGTTAACGTAACTGGCACGCCCTGCCCCTCGCGGAAAACTGGCAAAGCAATGTGACTCTTAATGGGAAGAATCCCGAGCACATTCAAAATTTCGAAGGGCTGAACCGAGGTGAAGGTTTCTTCGACACATGCATTGTCTGCCGAGAAAAAATCGTCAATGGATGACATGTTCTGGAACTTACCCAGGCATACATTGGCGACGGATGACTTCACCTTCAGCACGGCCTGTTGCGGGGCCAGCGGGGCTTCGCACACGCTGGTCAGTTTGGCCTCGGATTGCCCTATTTCCAGGATCAATGGCAGACGCACATGTGTCTTCATCGCGCCCAACACTTGGCCGAAAAAGGGAATGTTCCCAGTATCTGCGTACAGATATACACGGATGCCTGCGGTACTCGCCGACGTGCCCACGCCACCGATCCGAATCGCCGGCGGCTCGACCACGCGCACCTTGCTGGTTACGCCAAGCAGCGGTACATCGAGGCCTAAATCGATCAGGTTGTCTCCATTCGCAATCATCAAGCCGGTCTGGAGAATACTGGCGACTCCAATGTCGGCCAGCAATGCCGCTTGTGCGTCGGTTGCCAAATCCACATCGAATAGACCGCCGTCGCCAAACAGTTTGATATCCGCGTTCACGGGCGCGACTGCGAGCAGCACATTGACCATATCGGCGAGCAGTCCGACCTGTGCCTGGGCCGTTCCGCTGCCGCGCTCGACCAGCGCCAACGTGGCGTTAAGCAGCGCGCCGAGCTTCACCGATTCCAATGACGCCAACTGCTCGGGTGTGCCAACCCCTGCCAATGCCGACAAGGGCAGATTGAGCTCTTTCAGCAGACCTGATGGCGTGATGTTGAGGTTCAGCAGACCTGCGGAGTCCAATACGGTGAGTTGTTGCGGCGTCGCGCCCAGCGAGGCCAACAGTTTGCCGACAAGGCCGTTTGACCCCAAGCGCAGCAGGCGAGAGCCGACGGAGAACGCCGCAATGGGATCTGTGGAAGCGGCCGTGGCGACCACGCTGGCCTGCGCGCCTCCCATCCAGCCGGATATCACGCTAGGGAAAAGCGAGCTGAGTGATTTATCGATGCGGACCTGAACCGCGTTGACCCGTTCGCCCGTACTCGGCTCGAAGACATGTGAACCGTCGGCCTGAGTGCGTTTGGGATCCCACACCACGCATCGCACCGTCACGTCAGCGGGCGTGACTGCGTCCATAAATGATTGACCGTTCTCGCTCGCGCTCGCCCGCGCGGCCAAAAAAACGCTGGCCCCTGGCGCACAATCGGCGGCGGATCCGGTGGGCGCTAACACTTGCACCGCCGACAAGGCAGACAGATCGGCGGCCTTCTGGAGTTCGCGCTTCATGTAGTACAGATAGCCGATCTGGGCAGACATCAGGACCGCCAGGCAGATCAGAATCGCAAACACAGCCGATACCAGAATCGAGCCACGCTGCGATGGCTGCGCGAAGATAGGGTGCGGATACGGTTTCATGAGGATCCAGGAGGCAGCGCGCGTCGCGCCCAGCTCAATGACGAATGACCAAGGCCTATTGTTCGGTCTTTACCTTCTCGGCAAACCATTGCGGGATGGGCATGGAGAAGCTGCCCAGGTAGCGATTCCAGGACGCCGTGGAAACTGGCCCGAGCATGGGAAGTTCAGCGCCTGCCGCGCGACCTTCAGCCTGCATCGTGATCAGGTTCCGCGTCGCGTCGCCAAACCCCTGGCGCGTGGCGGATACTGCCGTGCTCGCGCTTGAAGCGGCCACGGCATCGGGCTGCGACCCTAAAACAGCGGCATTCTCGGCGGGAGCCGGAGATGGCGCGGCCGCCAGATCCACCACTGGAATGGCTCGGCGATTCACGTCGTTATCCACGAGTGGGGCATGCGTTTGCGCAGCCACGGGCCCGGCCAGCATGGAGATCAAGACCAGGAACAAACCAGATAAGGAGCGGGACATAGTGGGTGCTTTCGAGAGTTGAAGAATGATGACGCGGTCACCGGCTTTATTGCATCGACGATGAGGGCACCATGCGTTCCATGACGGGCTGCAGCATAGGCCCAGAGATATGGCCAGCATCGGAGCGGGTAACCTTCACCGACGCGACATTGGAGGCGCCAGCTGGAGACGTCGCGATCAGCGCGGCCTGCGCGCGTGTTTGTTGGTGGATCTGGGCGGCTTGCTCGAAGACCGCGGCACGCGCCGCCGAATCCAGCTGCGCCCTCTCCATCAACTGCTGCGCTTGACCGGTATTACCATCCAGCACCAAGAGCAACGCCATATTGGCCAGGACTTTTCCATTGGTGGGTTCGAGCTCGGCGGCCTTGCCAAGTGGCACGCGCGCACCCGCTGTGTCGGCCCCCAGCAGATACGCATAACCCAAGTCGCCCAACATTTGGGCGTTGGTCGGAGCCAATCGCGTGGCACGCTCCAGGTTCTGTACCGCCTGGACATAATCACCGCGCGCGCCGGCAAGCAAACCCAGCCCATGCCACGCCTGCGCAGCCTGTGCACTGGTGATCAGTCTGCGATATACCGCCTCGCTCTTCTCGATTTGTCCGGTACGCCTGAGCGAATCCGCTTGAAGGATGGCAAGCTCAGCCCCCGCACCGAATTGCTGCTCATAAGCATCGATATACGCGAGTGCGGCAAAGTCTTTGCCTTGACGCTGCGCCTCGCGGATGATGGACAAGGCAATCTGCGGCTCGGTGGGCTGACGCTTGGCGTGAGCGTCTTCCTCGGCCTGCTGCATGAGTGCCTGCTGCTCTTGCTGCGCTTTAATCAGCGACCACGCGGACTGCGTATTCGAGCTTTGACACCCTGCTAACACGGTCAAGCTCAACAGACACCACGCTGCCGCGCCACTACATGCTCGGATCATTAATTTCCCCCTGCCATACGCGATAGCCCTCTGATGACGGCCAGGAATCCCATACCGCCCGTCACAATCAACAATGCGGGCATAAGCGTGACGATCATGACGCCTGTCATCTTGACCGTCAGACGGCCGATGCGCTCTTTCAGCTCGAAGCGGCGCTTGTCTCTGATCCGTTGTGAGAACCGATTCAACGGCTCTTGTACGGCGCCACCATGTCGGTCCACTTGTTCAATCAATCGACAGATAGCCGCGATATCGTCATTACCGAAATCCTGAATCAGACGTGCGAACGATTGTTCACGCGTGCGTCCGCGGGCATAGATGGCACAGGCGGCGGAGAATTCATGCGACAGCACCGGCAACACACTGGCAAAGTCCTTGATGATGACTTGCAGGCTTTGATCGACCGATAAGCCCACCCCTTGTAGTAGGCGGAGCAAATCGATAAAAAGCGACAGTTCTTTGCCAGCCTGTTCCTTGCGCGCCTTGACCCGTCGGGTTAACAGCCATTTGGGCAAGAGGTAGCCGATCGCGAACCCCAGCACCAGCGTCGTGACAATGGCGAACCATGATGCCGCACCGAACCAGGTGACGCGCACTACCACGGCAGTCAAAGGCAGCAGTATCGCGAGTCCAAAGCGCAGTACGACGTAGCGGGCGCGGGCGATGCCAATATTGGGATAGCCGGCGAGCTCTAACAGTTTGTTGTCTTCGGCCGGCAGGAGCGATTCGGCCAGACTGCCTGACCCAAGCCGCTTACCCAATGCGTCCGTACCCTGCGCCAGTGAGCTCAGCGGGTTCGCCGGTTCTTTTGCATCGGGCTGCGCGGGTCCGCGCGCGGCGAGCGTGCGGTCCACGACGGCGACCGTGCGCGACTGGGCGCGCAAGCGAGTCATCATGTGCGCGCCGATGAGCACGCACGCGATGGCGATTAAAACCAAGGCGGCGGCCATCAGTTGTGCAGGGGTGAATGTGGTGAGCGAATCCATACTCGCTTCCTCAAATCGACTTGGTCATGCGATAGAGCCAGAACGAGCCGCCCGCCTGCAGGGCCGCCGCCATCATGAGCATCTTGAAACCGACCTCGTCGTTCCACATCCCCATGAACATCGCGTTATTGGTAATCATGATGTAGCAAGCAATGCCCAAGGGCATCAGCGCCAGCACCCATGCCGACAATCGGATTTCTGCCGAGGCCGCAACCAGTTCCGCACGCGCCTGAGCCAGATCGCGCATGAAGGCGGCGATGCGTTCCAGCACAACGTCGCTGCGGCCGCCGTATTTCTGCGCCACTCTGACGACGGAGGCAAGCAGGTGAAGCTCTTCGAAGTCATACAGCCGGGCCACGGTGGTTAGCGCGGCGTCGAGTTCTTGGGACGTGCGGCTAAGATGCGCGGCTCTCTCGACCACTTCCCGCAACGGCTCGGCAGTCGCCATGGCTGCGCTCTGGAATGCTGCTGACATGCTATGGCCGATGGTTATCATGCGGACCATGTTGTCGAGCATCTCTGGCAGTTGATCGAACATGCGCGCGCGGCGCTTGCTCGCTCGGAGCCAAATACCAAAGTACATCGTCACACTGATCAGTATCGCCGCGGCAATCGCGGATATGACACCGCCCAGAAGCAGCGCAATAGCGACGCCTCCGAATAACACCGCGCAGAGCGCCGTATAAAAGGCTGGTGTGGGCTTGATGCCCGCGCAGCGCAACTGGGTATCCCAACGCTCTACACCCGTACGTAAACCCGGCTGCGCAGACACGTTTCGCGTCCGTTCGTTATCCGCCGTTGGGACACGCTGTATGCGGCCGTTAAGGAAAGCCGCGCTATCTTGTCGACGTTGCTGGCGCTGCGCACGTTGCCATAGCAGCAGGGCGAACAGCACCAGAACGAGCGCAAGCGCGTACAGAATGCCTATCAACATGATCAGCGCCTCCTGCCCCAAAACCCACCGCTATAGTGAGCGTCGTCTTCGGTCACCGCCTTCGCCCGCATGGCTTCGCGCCATTTGCCTAATTTGGCGCTATGGGGATGCACGCCCGACCACACCCAGGCGTCCTGCTCTTGCCCATCCGCTGACACGACCTCCTCATGCCGGTAGAGCTCTTGAGTCGCGATGACGGTATCGCCCATACCAGTCACCTCGGTGACGGACAACACGCGTCGCTTGCCGTTGGGCAACCGGCCAACCTGGACGATGAAATCCAAGGCGCTGGCGATTTGCCGCCTGAGACTGTCTTCGCTGCCTTGAAAACCAGCGAATCCGGCTAGCATTTCGATCCGGTACAGACATTCACGCGGTGAGTTGGCATGGATGGTCGCCATCGATCCTTCGTGGCCGGTGTTCATCGCTTGCAACATGTCCATGACTTCCGCGCCACGCACTTCGCCTACAACCACGCGGTCGGGCCGCATGCGCAAGCTGTTGCGAATGAGGTCGCGTATCGTCACCTGTCCCGCGCCGTCGAATCCTCCCTGACGCGCCTCCAGCCGGACCACGTGGGGATGGTTAAGCGACAACTCCGCCGTGTCCTCGACGGTCACGACGCGCTCATGATGAGGAATAAAGTACGCCAGGGCATTGAGCAGGGAAGTCTTACCAGAGCTGGTGCCGCCTGACACGAGGATATTGCAGCGATTCTCCACCGCGGTTTGCAGCAACTGGTAGACATCGTCATTGAAGCTGCCTAGTGCAAGCAAATCAGAGGGCTTGAGCGGATCTTTGCGGAACTTCCGTATCGACACCATGGGGCCGTCGACAGCTAGCGGCTCGATGACGGCATTCAACCGCCCACCATCGGGCAGGCGGGCATCCACCATAGGGTTGGACTCGTCCAGCCGTCGCCCCATGGGTGCGAGAATGCGGCGGACAATGCGCAAGACGTGCTGATTATCGGAAAACTCCAAGACCTCGCGCGCCAGCCTGCCTCCGCGCGAGACGAACACATTGTCATAGCCGTTGATCAATATGTCTTCGACGCCCGGATCGGCCAGCAAGTCCTCTAGCGGCCCTAGACCCGCCAACTCCTTTGTCAACGCCGCGCCGATATGGCGCATCTCGCCTTCGTTGATGGCGACGCGACGTGTTCGCGCAAAGGAAGCAACCTCGGTTTGGACGAAGTCCTGAATGGTCTCTCTCGTCCAACGTCCGAACTCCGCACCCAGCTCTTCGATGCGCGAGAGCAGATGCTCATAGGCGTCGCTCTTTACCTCTTGGTAGCGTGCCGACCGGACAAAGCTTTGGTCCACCTCGGCGCTGAATTGAATCGGGGCCGTCATGATCATGTCAGGTCCTTTTCGATACGGTGGGCATGGGCATATCTCTGGGCTTACGTTGACGAATTACGCCGACGAAAGAGACCCGTAGCCCAATCTGCTAGCGGCGCCTTTGCGCGGGTCTGTGCTGTTGAACCGCCCGCCGTCAACTGAGTGGCGAGCGCCCTGACGCCGCGCACATACGGATCGCGCTCGGCATCCAGATGCAGCAGACGCCCTTGATTCATGCACTTCATCAACGCCAGGCTGCGATCAGGAAGCACGGTCTGCAGCGCGATGCCGAAACGATCGGCGATTTGCTGTGCGGTCATGCCGTAACGTTCGTCGTAGCGGTTGACGACCAGCTTCAACGCGTCGCGCGCGATGTGGTGGCGTTCCAGTTCTTCCAACAGCGTAGCCAGACTGACTAATGCACTCACGCTCTGATCGGTGACGATCCAGATGTGCTGGGTGGCTCGTGCCAAACTGGCGACGAATTCAAGGTTTGGAAAACCGCCAGCATCGGTGACGATCGTCTCGAAGTGCTGCTGCAAACGTTTGAAGACTCCCAGCGAATCCGTCTGGGACAGCGGATTCATTTGCATGGGGTCGGGCGGCAGGGCCATGACGCTGAGCCCATCACTCGTATGCGGCATGGCAGAGCTAAGCAAGGTCGCGTCCAAGCGCTGCAGATTGCGCACCGCTTCGGCGAAATCAAATCCGCCTGTCACGTTCACATAGAGTTGTGCGTCGCCGATCGGCCATCCCAGATCCAACAAAGCAGTGCTCGAATGCAGCGTCGTTGCGGCAGGCGGATCACCGGCTTGTGCTCCATCGCTCTTCAGCTTCCGGGATGCCTGCGTGTGGCTGGCTTGTACCAAGGCCGACAGATGCGCAGCCAGGGTGCTCACACCCACGCCCGGACGTGCGCCCAACAGCAGCACATCGCGGCAAGTCTTTCCTGCTCTGTCGGCAGAGGACGACGTTTTCAGCAAGCACTCAGCGGCGTCCCGGACTTCTTGCGGCGCGGCTAGCGGGTCAACAAAGTCCGCCACACCGGCACGCAATGCCGCGATGGCACCCTCGGGCCGAGACAATGAGCCAACGGCGATGCGAGGCACGTCGGGCGCGATCTGCGCGAGCGTACGCGCCAATTCGGCGGCCCGCGTCCATTTGTCAGTATCGCCCCGGTCGCAGGCGAAGTCCAAAAACAGGAGTCGTGGCCGCGATTGCGCGATCACGCGCGCCACATTCTCTGTGGACGGCGCCTCCCGAATCAAGGCCCCCAGGCCGTCCAGGGCCTGGGCAAGCGCGCGGGCAAGATCGCGGCTATCTGAGAAAAACAGAAGCCGGTCACCGTTTCCCGAGCCCGCGTCCGCTGGCGAATGCCGCTGCATGGGGTTTGTCGCGTCTAAGCCGTTGGTCATCACTATTTCGCCGCAAACTTAGCGCGAGAATCCTGGTGCCTGTTGGCCGCTAACGGGCCCCAGCATGTAATAGCCCCACGCGTTAGTCATCGTGTCCGGCCGCTCTTGCTGTTCGCCGGGCAATGGCAGATTGACGCCTCGCGCTATCGGTCTGACCAGACGCGGCGTGACCAGGATCACGAGCTCGCGCTCTTCTTGCGAATACTCCATGCCGCGGAAGAACGCGCCGATGATGGGCAGTTCCCCGAGGAAAGGCACCTTGTTTACCGCGGCCTTGGTTTGGCGAGATACCAATCCGCTGATGAGAAAGCTTTCCCCGTCGCCCAATTCGACCATCGTGTCGGCACGGCGCGTACGGATCGCGGGGATCAGCGTAGACCCCGAATCGTTCATGATCGCAATGCCGTTGCCATAGTCCAGTTCGCTGGCCTCAGGAGCCACTTTCAACGCAATGCGGTCTTTGGATAGCACAGTCGGCGTGACGCTCAGGCCTATCCCGAATGGCTTGAACTCCACGGTCTGGGTACCCAGGCCTGCTGCCACCGGGATAGGGATCTCGCCGCCAGCAAGAAAGCTCGCGCTCTGGCCGCTTAGGGCCACTAGGGTGGGCTCCGCTAGTACGCGCGCCATGCCGTTGTTTTGCAGTAGACGCAGCGACGAAGAAAAATGGTTGGAGTTGAACATGGCGCTGAAACCACTGCCGATACCGCTGGCTAACGATCCGGCGAGCGCCATATTATCCGGTGCAGTAGACGATCCCAGACTCCATCCCCCTGCCGTGCCCGACATGCTAAGACCGACCTGTTTCAACGCGGTGCGGGATACCTCGACGACTTTCACCTCGACCTGCACGACGCCGCCCGTACCTATTGTTGCCACGTCAACGACATTCGCATCGCCCACCGTGGCGCCGGCCGCCTTCACGGCGCGCTGATGATCCAAGGCGGACTCGGCATGCCCCGACACTAGCGCATGCTGGCCCGCAACGTCGATATGTGTATCCGTTGCCACCCCGCGCGTGGACATCGCGCTTTGCACGGCGCCGCCTACGCGTACGGTCCATTTCAAGGCCTCACGGCTATTGGCTGCCCATATTTGGACTTGCGTTGTACCGGGCTGTTTGCCGATCAACAAGACGGCTGCGGGACGGCCGGCCGAGGCGGGCAGGATTTTTACATCGGCCACACTAGGATCGGCCACGGCGATACGGGTGGGTCGTCCTTGCAAGGGCAGCAGATGCTGACCCTTTAAGGGCACCGCGATATCGTTAGATGCGGCGGCCACCGCCGTGGTCGTGGGTGAACTCTGCGCGTGCGCCGCGTCGGCAAAAAGAGTGCCTGCTGCACTTAGCATCGAACAAACTACCAAAAACTGCGCGCCGCGTTTCATTCGAATCAACCTGGAGATGGATATTGCAGAGAGTCGGAAGGGAAACTGATCAGTACCGCACATGCTGAGTGCTGTCGCCGCGCACGATTTCTATCGTTCGTCCCGTGCCACCGCTACGCGCCGCCTGGCGTTTCGCGGGTTCCTCAGCGGGGCGATCCAGCTGCGCCAGGCTTTCGCCGGCGTATGCGCGGTTCACACCGCTGTTTAGCTGGTCACGCTGCTCGGCTGTCAGACCTGCCACCGTAGGCATGACGGGTTGGCGGGCAACGAACAACTGGCGATCCGGAACCTCGTCGTCTACGGGGGATCGCAGCGCCAGCTGCAACTGGCCCGATTTACTGGCCAGCATCAGTTCATTGACGTCACTGACCGGTACGGCCAGGATCGCCGAGCGGGCCTGGGTTTGGGTTTGCGTCTGTGCGCCGCGCTGCTGCGACTTGGCATCCGTGGCGGGCGGGCCGTCCACAGTCTGCGCGCCATACGCCAGCACGCGCACACGGGACTGCAGTAAGCGAACTTGTGAGCCGGCTACCTCGTCGCTTTTCTTCAACGCAAAGAAGACGTCCACGAGATCGCCGGGCATCACGCGATTGCCCGCGCCGGAGACTTCGTCGACTGGCACGGCTACCGCGCGCTCTCCGGAACGCAGCTGCTTGGACAGACCCTGGGCCAACAACTGATTGGTCACGGGCTCGCCGGCGGCAATATCCAGCCTTGCGACTTCGCCGGCCAACGCTTCGGGCTGCGCATAACCTTGGGACAATGCTACGGGCCACTGTTCGACCTTTAACATATCCGGCTCCAGTCGTGTGCCGGCCTGGATGTCGGTGGCGGCCAATACGACGGGATACTTCGCTTGCGGTACGGGCGGCTCTACCGGAGCCGCTGCGGCCTGTGCCACGGGTGCCGGCGCGGCGACGGGAGGCGGCGCGGGACGACGCGCGAGGTAATAAGCCAGGGCTGCAAGGACAACACCTGCTATCAATAAAATTGCCGCAAAGATTCTGCTGACACCAGTCATAGGGGGTCCTGTTTAATTTGAATGATCGCGCGGGCGACTAGTCGAGAAGGAATCCATGATTCGGCGTGTTCACCGGCGGCGAACCTCAACAACTGCTTGAATGATTCCAGCATGGGCCACTGTGCGACGTCATAGCTCAACGCGACCGCGATGCACTCGGCCACCATGCCACCGGCACCAAGCCACTGACATGGCTGCGGCGTCGCCGTGCATTGAACCGCCGATGCTGTGCCGAAAACGTTGGCTGCCACCTCGCATGAAGCGGCCTGCACGTTGTCTCGGCCCGAATAGCTGGCATGCAGTCCGGCCCGCGCGCCCTCGCCTGCCGCTGCCGACAAATGCTGTTTTGCCCAGAAGAGCGCGCCATATCCTATGAGTGCCGTCACGATGAGGACGAGCGTGGTCACCACCAGGGCAAATTCCATGGCGGCCACGCCACGTTGGGACCGTCTACAGGGCCGATGCAAATACGAAGGCAAATGCTGCACCCTAGCTGGCCCCCAGGTCGCTCAAGCGCACCGGCACGCGTGCGGTCAGAGTAGCGGGGAGCAAAGCGTCGGCGATGAATGCCAGCTTTGGCGCCAAGGGGTGCGCGCCATATCGATAACGCACCAGAACCACCAGCTCATCGGAAGCTGGCGTCTCGCCACTGCACGTAAGGTCTCCGGCCGAACTCAGTCTGCCGTCTTTACCGCATACGACGACATCCAAAGGCGCGCCCGATACGTCGCGGATCCAGTCGGCGTGCGCCTGCACCGTTGCCAATGCCTCATTGGCACGCAACTGCATATGATTGGCACCGCCTTGCCACTGCAACGCCTTGCGCGCGCCATCGTGCGCGGCAAGGTTCAAGGACTGCTGCGCCATCATGATCAAGCCATAGGTCACGCCCAAATAGAGCACGAAGAACAACGCCATGAAGGTCAGAGCGAACTCAAGCACGTAGGCGCCACGCTCATGGCGCCGAGCGCCAGATAGGCGCCATACGGGATGTGCCGGAGTTTTTCGGGCAGAGTCCAAACACGGCTGATAGTGATAAATAGCACGCCGTGCAAGCCTGCGAGCAGGCTCCCCGCCGCGATGATCCATGCCAGACCGATGGGGCCAAACATCAGACCGTAGACGGCCATGAGCTTGATGTCGCCCGCGCCCATTACCCGGCGCGTCCATAGCGGCAGAAACAGGAATGCAGCCAACATCCCCAGCATGCTCATGGCCCAGCCGGGCCACAACGGTGGAAATCGCCAGCCGATATCGAGCATGGCGCTGCCGGCCCACAACAACTGCAAGCCTGCTGCCACCACGATCAAAGGATTTGGAATTTTTCGACGATGCCAATCGGAGAACGTGACTGAGAGATTCCACAGCACGAATAACAGCCACCACAACGAATCTCCTGCTGACAACACTGGACCTCTGTTGATTACCCTGACGATGTACCGCAATCTCGACATGAGCGCGGCGCACGCGCGACCGGCCACATGCCGGACGCGCGGCTTCTGCAGACAGCACCCAGCGCGTGCCGAGCGAACTGCAGACTAGAAGTAAGCGACTGCCGATTAAGAAACAGCGGTCGCCAGCCGACCAAAGAGGCCGGTTAAGGAATCTTCGAACGCGCCAATCGCGGTGACCACCCCGAGTACCAACACTGCAGCCAGAATGGCGTATTCCAACGTGGTCACGCCCTCTTCGTCATTCCAAAACTTCAGCAGTTGCTCTTTCATTTGCTATCTCCAATGCTCATGCACGCACAAACCCACAGACTGACACCGCCATAGGCACATCAGCCCGTACCCTCCCGGAATACCGGGGACTCACCAGCGCGTTGTCGCGAGACAACGCGTCGGATTCGTACACTTCGGCGTGCACAGAACCGTGCCCACCGAAGCACTCATTCGGCAGCGAATGACGCTGCCATATTCAAATCAAGCAAACACAACTCATCCCTGCGCCAGCAATGAACACCGCGGCGACCGGAAGCGACCTCTTACCTAGGACACGTTCGCCAACCACCGCCGCCAACCCTGTCCGACTGACCCTGGGATCCGCTAGAGAACAGCAGCCTCTATGGGAGAACTCGGTACGACCGCTCCCTTGAGCGCACCCGCATAACTCGGGCAAAAGGAGCTACCGCACCTGGCTTTAAATGTGTCCGAACGTGGTGAATTCTGCCGATGTTAACGTTAGTAAATTGTACACTTTTTTACTTTAGGTATAAAAGCTTCAACATTAAAAGTCTTTAATACTCGCTGCATATGCGCGACTAAACGCTATATACGTGGACATGCAACACCAAACGTTTCGTTAGCATATTTTCGCTACAAATACCGCGTGAATGTATTAACTAATATCGCAATAGATTCAACAATTAGTAAATACCATTAGGCGCGAAGATACACATAAATCCTGCGAAACATTTGAATTATTCGGCGAATTGTCCGAATATTCAGAGCCGCGGCACTGCCGCAAGCAATCGGCAAGTCATGTCATGCTGCGGCGCGTGCAGAACGGCATCCGCCGATCCCGATTCGACGATGCGACCGCCATGCATAATGGCAATCCGGTCGGCCAGATATTCGACTACGCCAAAATTGTGCGTGATAAACAGATACGCGATGCCCAGCTCGGCCTGCAATTCGCGTAAGAGGTCGAGAATCTGCGCTTGTACCGAAACATCGAGGGCCGATGTAGGCTCATCGCAAATCAGTACCTTGGGCTCCACCGCCAACGCACGCGCGATGGCGATGCGTTGCCGCTGCCCACCAGAGAACTCATGGGGGTAACGTTGATGAGCATTGGCGGGCAAGCCCACGCGTTGTAGCAACCGCTGCGTCCGTGCCGCCCGTGCCGCTGGCGACATATCGGGGCGCAGCGAGGCGATGCCTTCATCGAGAATTTCGCCTACGCGCATGCGTGGATTGAGCGAAGCGAATGGATCTTGAAAAACGATCTGTATGTCCTGCCGCAAACGCCGCAACTCACCCGGTCCAGCGCTCAGCAGGTCTTGTCCGTTAAGTAGCGCTCGTCCGGTGATCTTGGCGCCGCTGATGAGGCGCAGCAGTGCTTTGCCCGTGGTCGTCTTGCCGCAGCCTGATTCGCCCAAGAGTGCCAGCGTCTCGCCCGCACGCAGATCAAAGGTGACGCTATTGACGGCCTGAACCCAGGAGTCAATGCGCCGCAGCAATCCTTTGCGCACAGGATAATGGACGAGCAAGTCCTGCACTTCAAGGATGATTTCGCCAACGCCGTGGTCGCCGGCAGCGCGCGATGCAGTCGTATCCTGAGATATAGCGTCATTGTTCTGCTGCGTCGTCGCTACCACGGCAGCAGGGGTGACAGACACAGCCGACAACGGCCGCCCTCGCTTCTCGTACGTCGGTATCGCCGCGAAAAGCTCGCGGGCGTAGGGATGTTTGGGATTGGCAAAGAACTCATCGGCCGCCGCGCTTTCGACGATCTCGCCCGCGCGCATCAACGCAACGTGTTGAGCGACATGACGCACCACGGCCAGGTCGTGGGTGATCAACAGAATCGCCATGCCCATTTCGCGCTGTATCTCGGCCAGCAGATCCAGCACCTGCGCCTGTACGGTGACATCGAGCGCGGTGGTCGGCTCATCGGCAATCAACAACGCAGGCTCCGCCGCCAACGCGATAGCGATCATGATGCGCTGCTTTTGCCCGCCGGAGAACTGAAAGGGAAAATCGTCAATACGGCGTTCGGGTTCGGGGATGCCTACTCGACGCAACCACTCGATGGCTCGCGCGCGGGCCGCGTTACCGCGTAGCGGTGTATGCGCAAGCAGGGTCTCCATGATCTGATCGCCTACGCGCATCACGGGATTCAGGCTGGTCGAAGGCTCCTGGAAAATAATGCCAATACGCCCGCCACGCACGCCGCGCATCTGACTTTCTGGCAAACGATTCAGATCCAACCCTTCCAGCGCGACTTGACCGGCGACAATGCGGGCCGCGTCGGGCAACAAGCGCAACAAGGCCATGGCGGTCATGCTCTTGCCGCATCCCGACTCACCCACTAACGCAAAGGTCTCGCCCCGTTCGATGGCAAGCTGCAACCGTTTCACCGCATGCGTCAGCCCTTGTTCACCAGCGATGGCGACTTCCAGTCCGTCGATCGAGAGCAGTGATGGCGATGAGGCATTCATGCTGCCGCCCCTTTGTTGGAAGACGCCACCGCTTTCGTGGAGCCTAGTTTGACCCGATAACGCCGCGTGCGTGGGTCGAAAGCCTCGCGCACGGCATCGGCAAATAGATTGGCCGATAGCACCAGAGCCAGCATGAAGAT
Organism: Bordetella sp. 15P40C-2; assembly: GCF_009763235.1. Taxonomy (NCBI): domain Bacteria; kingdom Pseudomonadati; phylum Pseudomonadota; class Betaproteobacteria; order Burkholderiales; family Alcaligenaceae; genus Bordetella; species Bordetella sp. 15P40C-2. Next base: position 33,338 of record NZ_WSJA01000004.1, on the reverse strand, counting down.
GAACGCCGTCAACAGATTCCACCACACCATAGGATCGCGCGACATCTCGAAACGGGCACTGTCGATCATGGAACCGAACGAATTCATGCCAGGGTCCACGCCTATCCCCAGATACGACAGCACGGCCTCATACAGTACCAAGCCAGAAAATTCCAACGCCATGGTGATCAGCACCAGGTGCATCACATTCGGCAAGAGATGCCTGCGCATGATGCGCCAATGCGAGACGCCGAATGCGCGCGCGGCCTGCACGTATTCCAGCTCGCGCAGTTTTAATACCTCGGCGCGCAGCAGACGGCATAATCCCGACCAACCTGTGAGCCCCAGAATCATGCACAGCATGAACAATCGCAAATCCGCGCGCGCGGCGGAGGTATCGAAGAGGTCGGGATGCGTATCGATGTAGACCTGCATCATCAGCGCGCAGGCCGCCACCAGCAGCACGCCAGGAATCGAAGTCAGCGTGGTGTAGATGTACTGGATCGCATCGTCGACCTTGCCCTTGAAATAACCGGCCGCGAGCCCGAACCCGATCGCCGGCGGCAGCATCGCCACGGTGGTCAGGCTGCCGATCACGAGCGCCGTGCGTATGCTTTTCAAGGCTTGCCACAACACATCGTTGCCAGTGCGGTCGGTGCCGAATACGTGATATCCGCTAGCCAGGCCCACGACCGCGCCGCCCACGAGGCTTAACACCACAAAGGTGATGGCCATTGCCCGCCAGGGCAATTCGGTGCGAGCGCGAGCGATGGCGGTCAACGCGGCCGCCATGCCCCCGTGGCTTTTGCGCAGTGCGCTGACCAATAGGAGAACCCCGAGTACGGCGACGATGGCGCCACCCGCCAGGCCCCACGACAGTCGCAGCAACACATCAGCCGTGAGCTCGGTTTCGGGATCGCCCAGATGCGCGCCTCCGCTACGCAGGCGCGGATAGTCGCGCACGGGGTGGCCATCGATAAGCTCTGTCGCCTTGGTGAACTGACGCGCCGCCAATGGCGCAGAGTAGGTCCGCTCTGGCTTGGTAAGCACCGTATCGTCCAACAGACGATCGAGCAGGGATTTCACCGCAGGGGCGTACACGGGCGGAGCATCCGCGGGAGCTCCAGCCGCCGGCGGCAATTGCGGACGATAATGAATCGAATCGAGCAACCCCACCGCCACAAAGGCCAGCAGCACCACCGCCGCGCTCATCGCTGATGCGTCGCGCGCCACGCGCCCCCAGGTCGCGCGCAGGTTCACACTGCGACTGACGCGCCACGCATACCAAAGCACGGCGGCCACCAGCAAGAAGAGCGCAATATCCGTCCACAGAAATACAAGTTTAGGCATGTCGGTCACTCGAAACGCACGCGCGGGTCAGCCAAGGTGTAGGAAAGATCCGCCAGAATCAGCCCGACGATATAGAGGGCAGCGCCCAGAAACACCATCGCGCGCACGATAGAGAAGTCCTGTGCGTTGATGGCGTCGATGGTGTAGCTACCCAACCCCGGAATGCCAAAGAACGATTCGGCAATCAGGCTTCCCATGAACAGCAACGGAATGGCCGAGACCGTGCCGGTCAAAATCGGCAGCATGGCGTTGCGCAGCACGTGGCGCAGCAGCACCACGCGTTCGGTCAGGCCCTTGGCGCGCGCGGTACGCACATAGTCCTTGCCCACCTCTTCGAGAAACAGCGCCCGATAAAACCGCGCCTCCGGCCCCAGACGCGCAACAATGCCCACGAGCACCGGCAGGGCCAGGAACTTGACCATATCAATACCACTCACATAGCCCGAATACGGCACGAGACGCAGCATCTTCGCGAATAACCATTGTCCTGCGATGATGTAGAAAAGACTCGATATCGAAAGCAGTATCACGCATATCACCACGCCCCAGAAGTCGAGTTTCGTGGCGCGGAAGTACACCAGGGTCAGCGAAAATATGACGCTTGCAAAAAGGCCCAGCAGGAACGTCGGTATAGCCAAAGCGAGGCTCGGACCCATTCGCAGCTTGATCTCCCGACTGATATCGCGCCCCCCGTCGGATAAACCAAAGTCCATCGTCAATAGCGGCACCGAACGTTGATAGAACACCGTGTCCGTGACGCGATCCGTGCCCTCGGCCTTGGTGTTAAAGAACAGCGGCTTGTCATAACCATGTTCTGTTTTCCAGCGATCGATCGCCTCCTGACTGACACGTTGCCCACCGATCGCTAGGCGCGCCATATCGTCGGGCGTATTGACGGCAAAGAACAGGATGAAGGTCAATAGATTCACCCCGATCAAGATCAGGACGCCGTATAGCAGGCGGCGAATAACATAACCGATCATGATTGCGACTCCTGAGACGGCGAGGCACCCGGACTATCCACGCTCGTATCGAACGCGGTTTGCCGTTCGCGGCGCTTTAACGCCCGATATGACGGCCAGATCGCCAATGCAATGGCGAGCGCGACCAGCCACAGCGGCCACCAACGCGGGGTATTCCATTCCTTGATTTTTTCGACACGCAACTCGGGATCGAGCTTGATGTACTGCAGCGTGTTGCGCACCATCTGGGTAGGCTTGGCATTGCCTACCCATTGTTGATAGGCGCCACCCGACATAGGGAAATAGCCGAACATCCACGGCGCATCGTGTTGCACGATGGCCTGCATGCGATCGATCAGCGCGACTTTCTCTGGGCCATCGTCCAAGTATTTAAGTTGCTCGAACAACTGATTGAATTCGGGGCTGTTGTAGTTGGCGGCGTTCTCGCCACCGTGCTCGACCTTGCCGTTAGGCCCATACAGCAGGAACAAAAAGTTTTCCGCATCGGGATAGTCGGCCAACCAGCCCCACATGAACATCTGCGCCGCGCCGCGTCGCATCTTGTCTTGGAAACGGCCATAGTCGGTGGATCGCACATCCAGTTGGATGCCCAGCTGCGCCAACTGCCGACGCATCCAGTCGAATTGCGGATTGCTGCCCCCGCCCGTCATCGCGTCGTAGTGCAGCACCAGCGGCGCACCGGTCTTGGCATCGCGGCCATCGGGATAGCCTGCCTCGGCGAGCAGCTGTTTGGCGACCTCCAACGATTTACGCTTGGGTTTGCCATCGACGAGGTCGTAGACCTCAGGGTTGATGCCTTCGGGTGGCGGGCGATAGCCCAATACGCCAGGCGGCACCGGCCCATAGGCGGACACCGCCTGATCGTCCTGGAAGACGGCGATATATTCTTCCCAATTAAACGCGATACTGATGGCCAGACGCAGCTTGCGATTCTTTTCCTGCTGCTCGGGCGTATCGCCCTGCCCTACCACGGGGTCCAGCCAGTTAAAGCCGAGATACCAGATGGACGTCTCGACCGTCGTCGGCAACTGGATCCCGTGTTCGCGGTAGGTTTCTGCCTTTTCCGGCGAATCGCTGGCAGCCACGCGCATGGCCACGCCGAAGTCTCCGCGTTCGACTTGCGGGATATCGTAATAGCCCTGCATGAACTTGCCGCTTAAGGGGAACGCCTCTTTCTCGATGTTGAAGACGATGGTGTCCATGAACGGCGTGAGCTTGCCGCAATCGGCCAACAGACCCGCCGCGCGATCGCCGGGCTCGCCTTCGCAGGGATAGGGTTCGCCACGGAAATTGGGATTGCGCGCCAGCACATGTCGCCGATTCTGCAAGGACTCCACCAGCATGTAGGGCCCAGTGCCGGCCGGCCAGGTGTTGAGTGACAGATTGTGTGCCGCCATCCCGGGTTGGCTATAGAACCGATCGGCTTCCCATGGGATAGGCGCGGTAAACGTCATGGCAAGCCAGTATTTGAACTGCGGATACTTGCCACGAATACGAATGCGCAAGGTGTGGTCATCCAGGGCCTGGACGCCGTCGAATCCATCGGATTCACGTAGATCCAGCCAGGGGAGATCGCGCTCGCCGGCCGGCAAGCCTTTACGCAAGGCCTGATCGCGCGCTTTCAAGCGTTCGCCATATTCGCGCATCCCGACTATATATTCGGCCAACAGCGAATAAATCGGCGAGGCCACGCGCGGGCTGGCGAGGCGGCGGATCCCATATACATAATCGGCGGCCGTGAGCGCGCGCGTGCCTGTTTCCTTGAAGTCTGTCAGGTAGTACTTGCCATCGATGTCGCCGGGCTTGAGCGGATAGTAGGTATAGCCACCTTGTGCGTCGCGCGCGAAGGCGGGATGCGGCTGGAACAGAATATCTTTCTGGATCGGAATGTCGTAGACGCTTTGCGCGATTTGTTCGCCCGGTGCGTCCTCCGGCAAGACATTGCCTTGCGCATCCAGATAGCGCGGCGGGGCGATCTGCGCCGCCGCGCGAGGGATTAATTCGTAGGGCCGCTTGAGGTAGTGATACTGATACAGCGGCTCATAAATATTGTAGGTAAATGGTGTCTCGTCGCTGGAATATGAAAGCGCGGGATCGAGGTACTTAGGCGATTGCCTGACGAACGCCGTATACAAGGCGTTCTCGGACATCGCGCCAGTTTCATAGGGGCTATTGATGGGATCGCGGGAGCAGCCAGCCAGGGCTCCCAGCGCGACCAGCACGACGATCCACGTCCGTTTCAACCATTCGCCCATACAATGTTTCCGTGTAGTAACCGGTTTCAAGCTGGGCAAAGCATAGCAAAGCTACAACGATTAGGGGGCCCGATAGGGCCCCCTCGCTGTGAACCGCCGGGCGAAATCGATCAGGGATGCTCGCAACGCTGGTTGCGCCAGCAGTCGTAGCGCCATTTCCACGGCTCGGTCGGACCGCCTTGCGCCCACAGGCCGCGCCCCGCCTCGCGCGCTTGTTCTTGCAGACTGCGCAGCGCGGTGTCGCGCAAATATTCGCCCCGGCGCGCGGTATAGGCCCAGGCGAAGCCATTCGCGACCATCAAACGATTGACCGAGTCGCCATCTGGGAGCACCAGGGCACAGAGTTCACGGTTGTACTGATCCTTTTCATAGCACTGCGCCGTGATGCGCTTACCGCCAACCAGACCTTCGAGATAGCGCTGGGATGCCTCGGCATAGGGCTGCCCGGGTTCGGTTTCGCTGTGGCCGATTTCCGGCGCGTCAATACTGTCGAGCCGTATCCGGTGCGACTTGCCACTGACAGTCATGGTCACGGTGTCGCCATCGGCGACTTTGCTCACCACACCGTTTAGCGTGTACTTTCCCGCCGGCGAGGCACCCACGCGCAAGACGGCCGGCGACGGCGATGTCTGTGCCGCGGAGTCTTGCGGAGCCGCTGGTTGCTGCGTCGACCGCGCGATATCCGGTTCGCCGGTGGAGTGGAAGTCAGGGGCCTGTGTCCACCAGACCGCCAGCGCGGCAATGACCAGCCCTAGCCCGATTCTCAGATTGCGGCCGGGGCGACCGCGAGACGACCGTCTACGCAAAATCAACTTATTCCTTGAAAAACGCTGGCTTACAGTTTGCCACAACCCTATATATTACGGTCGATCGGCCAGCGATGGCCGAGCAAGCTGGTAGTAGACCTGCATGCGATTAGAAGCGCGCTCGACGGGACTCGGCGCAATCGGCTACAGCCAGCCCGCCTTTCGGAATCGCCAATACAGGCAACCACACACCGCGCCGATCCCTGCTAAGGTCAGCGGGAATCCCCAGGGGGTCTGCAGGCCCGGCATGAACTCGAAGTTCATGCCGTAAATCCCCGCCACCGCAGTAGGCACTGCTAGAATCGCAGCCCATGCCGCCAGCCTGCGCATGATGTCGTTTTGCTGGGTTTGCGCCATCATCAGGCTCGCCTCGAACGCAAAAGCCAGCGTTTCACGCAAGCCGCTGACCAATTCGTCCACCCGCTTGACCCGATCCGCCACGATCGAAAAATACGGACGCGCTTCAGCGTCGATATTGGCCATCTCCAGCGTAGCCAATCGACGACAGATCTCGGTCAAAGGCGAAATCACTGTGTGCACCCGCAGCAGGTCGCGCCGCTGGCGATAGATCGTGCGAATGTCCGCGTCCTTGGCGCCGCGAATCATCAGCTTTTGCTCGGCACCTTCGACCACGGCTTCCAGTTTGGCGGCCGCCTCGACATAACGGTCGACCAACAAATCCAGCAACTCAGACGCGACATAGTCGCTGCCCCGCCGCAACAGGTCTGGCGCCGACTCCAGTCGCTCGCGCAAGCCGCTGTGATTGGCGGTCGCCCCTCGCCGCACCGTGACCAGATAGCCGTCGCCAATCACGATCTGGGTTTCGCCAAAACTCGGTCTGCCTTGACCCACTTCTACAGTGATCCCGACGACCAGCACACAATGCCCGAAATCGATGACTTTGGGGCGACGATGCACCTCGAGCATTTCCTCGCGAGCCTTGGGCCGTATGCCGAGGTCTTTCAGCACACGCTCCAGCAGCGTGGCATTGGGATTGCGTAATCCGATCCACAGCAGATGCTCTTGCGCGATGGTGTGCGTCTTGATCTCGTCCAGCGGCACATCGCGGAAGCGTTGCCCGCGTACATAAGCCACCGATGCCACCAGCCCATCTGGAAAAGACGGGGAAATGGTCTCCTGCTGCGACATGCCACCTCCGCATTGACCCACCAGGATAGCAATCATGCCAACCTAGTAATGCTGAGCATCATAGCTTAGCTAAAAAGCTTGCGAACACGCTGGCCGACGTCGATGGACGGCTTGGATGCAGGCGCGGCCTGGCCACGGCCAAATGGCAAATCCGCCAAAGTGGGAGGCGGGGGCAATGCCTCGAATAACGGCAATAAGGGTTCCGGAATAAAGCGCGTGCGGTTGCCGTAGACATGACGGTCGCCCATGCCGCTCTGCTGATGCACATAGAACCGCTGCGGGACAATCAGGTGCAGGCGCTCTTTAGCGCGGGTCATCGCGACATACAGCAGGCGACGCTCTTCTTCGATTTCATCGGCCGTGCCGGTACTCATGTCCGAAGGAATACATCCATCCACCACATTGAGCACATAGACGGATTTCCATTCCTGACCCTTCGCGGAATGGATAGTGGACAGAATCATGTAGTCTTCATCGCGCAACGGCGGCCCGGCCTCGGCGCTGGTGGCATCGGGAGGGTCCAGCGTCAGTTCGGTGAGAAACCGTTCGCGACTCGCATAGCCCGCGCCGATGCGCGCCAGCTGGTCCAGGTCCGCGCGACGCACACGGGCATCGTCATAGAGACGCTCGAGTTGCGGCGCATACCAGCCAATGGCGATATCCAGATCCGCGGGCCAGCGCTGACCGGAATCGCGCAATGCCGTATAGGCGTCTATCAAGCCATTCCAATCCGACTTGGCGGCGTTGCCCGGCTTGAACGATTCGAGCACGCGCATCGGCTCGGCCGCGTCGGCAAGCGCATCCATCAAGCGGCCCGCGATCGCCGGCCCGACACCCGGCAAGAGCTGTGCGACCCGAAAACCCGCCAGTCGGCTGCGGGGATTCTCGGCCCACCGCAACAGCGAGAGCACGTCCTTGATATGCGCGGCCTCCAGAAATTTCAGTCCGCCGAATTTCACGAAGGGAATATTGCGCCGGGTCAGTTCGAGTTCGAGCGCAGCGCTATGGCTCGCCGCGCGAAAGAGCGCGGCCTGCGACTTTAGCGTTGCGCCCGTCTCACGTTGCGCCAGCACCTGATCGGCCACCCATCGCGCCTGCCCCGCCTCGTCACTGACCGTCACGAGCGCAGGGCGGATATCGGAGGCTCGGTCCGTCCAAAGATTCTTGGTGTAACGCTCGCGCGCCAGACCGATGACCGCATTGGAGGCGTCCAGGATGGGTTGCGTCGAGCGGTAGTTGCGTTCGAGCGTAATGATGTGTGCGGGTGGCGTGAACTGCGAAGGGAAGTCGAGAATATTGCGCACGGTGGCTGCGCGAAACGAATAAATCGATTGCGCGTCATCGCCCACGACGGTCAACCCGCGGCCATCGGGTTTCATGGCCAGCAAGATGGCGGATTGCAAGCGATTGGTATCCTGATACTCATCGACCAGCACATGATCAAAGCGTGCGCCGACATCGCGTGCAAGGTCGTCGTCTTGCATCATCTCTGACCAATAAAGCAGCAGGTCGTCGTAATCGAGAACCTGTTGATCCTGCTTTGCCTCTACATACGCGGCGAACAGGCGTTTGAGGGCGTCTTCCCATTGGGTGCACCACGGAAACGCGTGTTTGAGCACCTCGCCCACCGGGGACTGGCTATTGATGACGCGCGAGTAGATGGCCAGGCACGTGCCTTTCAGCGGAAAACGTTCCGCCGTGGCCGAGAATCCCAACTCATGGCGCACCATGCCCATCAGGTCTTCGGCATCGCCGCGATCGTGTATGGTGAAATTCTCAGACAGGCCGATGCGTCCCGCGCAGTCGCGCAGTAGCCGCGCACCGATGCTATGAAACGTACCCGCCCATGGCAAGGACGGCGCCTTCTGGCTGGAGTGCAGTTTCATCACGCGCTGCAAGACCTTGCCAACACGGCGTTCCATTTCTAGCGCGGCGCGACGCGAAAAGGTCAGCAGCAGCATCCGTTGCGGGTCTGCGCCGTTCAACACCAGATGCGCGACGCGGTGCGCCAGCGTGCTGGTTTTGCCCGAACCCGCGCCAGCAATCACGAGCAAGGCGGGCGCGTCGGGCGAGCCTGTGCCGTACGTCGCGGCTTCGCGCTGGGCCGGATTGAGGTCGGACAGGTAGTCGAGGTCGGCGGACATGCGGTAGAAATTGGAAGGATGAGCGAAACAGCGTGCCCGGCAATTCACCGAGCAGGCCTACGCGGCACAAGTCAAATTAACTGTATATTCATACAGATCATAACGGAACTGCTGGCCGCCTGCTCGCAGCGGCAGGCCGCCTTGTCACCATGCATATTCTGACCGGCACCGCTTCTTGGACAGATCCCACGCTGTTAGCCTGCGGCCGTTTCTACCCCCGAGACGTGCGCACGCCCGAAGCACGGCTGCGCTATTACGCCACGCAATTCCATTTGCTCGAGGTGGATGCCACCTATTATCGGTTGCTGGACGCGCGCGTCGCGCACGCATGGGCGCAACGTACGCCCGAGGACTTCGCATTCCACGTGAAAGCCCATCGCCTGTTTACCGGGCACCCCGCCCCGACCCAGGATCTGCCTGGCGATATACAGCAGGAGCTCGCTGGACAGACGAAGCTGTTCTATCACCAACTGCCTCGCGAGTTGCAGGAGGAGCTATGGCGACGATTCCTCATTGCGCTGGAACCGCTACGGCTGGCGGGCAAACTGCACGCTATTCACTTTCAATTCGCGCCATGGATTCAGCGCGGCGCGCGCGGCATGGCGTTGCTACGCGAGTGCCAGCGCTATATGGATGAACACGTGATGAGCGTGGAGTTTCGCCACCGCAGCTGGTTTTCGACAAAGACGGCATCGGCTTGGACGCTGGATGTTTTGCGTGAGGCCAACATGGTGCATACGGTGGTCGATGCCCCGCAAGGATTCGACAATACGGTGCCAGCCTTGTGGGACGCTACGCATCCAGACCTCGCCGTCGTACGATTGCACGGTCGCAATGCCGACGCTTGGGGGAACAACACCGGCGCTTCGTCCGGCCGGTTCCAATATGAGTATTCGCCCGAAGAGCTGGCCGAACTCGCACAAAGCATCAAACGGCTGGCTGAGCGCGTGCGCAATACTCATGTCGTGCTCAACACCAATTATCAAGACCAGGGCATGCGCAACGCGGCAGGGCTCGCCGCCGCGTTACGTAACACTCCCGCCCTGCCCTAGCATCGCGGCGCGGCGACGGCGATGCAAACAAGGCATCGCCGTTCACCGGAGCATCGCCCGATCAACGCACCACCATCGCCGAGAATGGCCACACATACGCCTGCAAGGTCACCAGGATGCCCATCAAGCAGGCCAGCGCGATGGAGTGGAAAAACACATAACGCAGAATGTCGCCCTCATGATTGAACCAGCGCGTCGCGGTCGAGGCCACGACAATGGATTGCGCATCGATCATCTTGCCCATCACACCGCCCGAGCTATTGGCCGCTCCCATCAAGTTCGGCGACAAGCCCAATTGATCCGCCGCGACTTTCTGCATGCCGCCAAACAGGACGTTAGACGCGGTATCCGAGCCGGTCAGCGCCACGCCCAGCCATCCCATCAAGGTACCAAAGAACGGATACAGTACGCCGGTATTGGCGAACGCCAGGCCCAGCGTGGTGTCGGTCCCGGAATAGCGCGTCAATGTGCCCAACGCCAACATCAACACGATGGTGAGCAGTGAGTACTTCACCAACCACACGGTCTTGAAGAACGTACGAACAATTGCCACAGGCCCATAGCGCATCACAAAGGCGCTGATCACGGCCGCCAACAAAATCGCCGTCCCCGTGGCCGACAAGAGATTCAGAGTATAGACCGCGGCCTCCGGATGCACGCTGGGCACCACGGGCGGCACCTTCATGACCAGATTGTGCAAGCCCGGCATGGGATAGGCCGGCGCAAACAAGCTGTTAAGCCATCCCTTGACCGGCGGCAGGCCCCAGATAAACACCACGACAGAAAGGATGACCCACGGCGTCCACGCGGCAATCAAGGCCTCGCGGCTATGGCGCACCGGCGGCTGGGCAGGCTTGGCTTCCTCGGCGCTCAAATCCTTGCCACGCAGCGAAGCCGAGGTCCAGATCCGCTTGGGCTGCCAGACTCGCAGAAACGCGACCAGGCAGGCCATCGACACCAGCGCGGCGATGATATCCACCAGTTCGGGGCCCATGAAGTTCGAGACCAAATACTGCGGAATGGCGAACGATGCGCCCGTGACCAGGATAGCGGGCCAGATTTCCCACATGCCTTTGCGCCCGGCGAACGCCCATATCAGCCAAAACGGCACGAGGACCGAGAAGAATGGCAACTGACGCCCGATCATCGCCGTGACGAGCTCCAGGTCGTAGCCATGCACCTTCGCCAAAGTAATGACCGGTGTACCCAACGCCCCGAACGCCACTGGTGCGGTATTGGCGATCAAAGACAAACCGGACGCGGCCAAGGGCGAGAACCCCAAGCCAATCAAGATCGCCGCCGTCACCGCCACAGGGGTCCCAAAGCCAGCCGCGCCCTCAAAGAACGCGCCGAAACTGAACGCGATCAACAACAGCTGAATGCGCCGGTCCTCGGTAATGCCAGAGAGCGAATCCTGCAAGACCCGGAAGCTGCCATTCTGCTCGGTCAGTTGATGCAGGAAAATAATATTGAGCACAATCCAGCCAATCGGCAGCAGACCGGTGAACCCACCGAACACCGCCGCGCGGCCGGCCATGTCGGCGGGCATCCCGTAGGCAAAGATCGCCACCAGTAACGCCGTGATCAAGCCCATGCCGGCGGCGATATGCGCTTTGATATGAAAAAACCCCAGCGCCGCCAACATCACCACGACGGGCAAGGCCGCCAGCGTGGTTGAAATCAGCATGTTGCTAAGCGGGTCGTAGATCTGCTGCCATGTCATGCTGTTGTCTCCGAATCGTTATCGCGCTGGCCTATAAAGACGGGCGCAAGATGGTTTTCAGAACACTGCTCATCACGGATCTAGCTCAGCCATCAAATCAGTGTTGCCTGACATCAACCTGAATCTTTACGCAGCATAGGGGGAAGCCCTGAGTCACAAAAACCTCACTTTCAAACGTGCTAGATTTCGGAATCAATAAGCAAAGTCCTCTATGAGCCGTTCCTTTACCCGAGAAGACATCCGCCGTATTGGCGCTATCCTGGCCGAAGCCGCGCAGGTCGAAGTCATGCCGCGCTTTCGCCGCCTGTCGGCCGAGGCGGTGCATACCAAAACATCGCCGCGCGATCTGGTCACAGACGCGGACGAAGCCGCCGAGCGCTTCATCATCTCGCGGCTGAGCAAGCTCTACCCCGGCGCCACCATGGTGGGCGAAGAGGCCACGGCCCGCAATCCGGCGCTGCTTAACATGCTGGTGGATGCCGATCTGGCATTCTTGATCGATCCTATCGATGGCACGCGCAACTTTGTCGCGGGCTTGCCGCTATTTGGCATGATGGTGGCGGTCTGTCATCGCGGCGATGTGCTGGCGGGCGTGATCTACGACCCGGTAGGCCACGATTGGGCCATGGCGGTACGCGGCGAAGGCGCGTGGCTGGAATCGGGCGACGGCACGCAATCGCCCTTGAAAGTCGGGCAGCCCGCGCCGCCCGAAGACATGGACGGCATGATCAGCACGGAGTTTTTGCCGCCCCCCTTGCGCGGCATCGTCAATGCGAATCTGGGGTCATTGGGCTCGACGGCGTCGCTACGCTGCGCCGCGCACGAATACCGGCTCGCGGCCAGCGGACATTGCCAAGTGCTGCTCTACAACAAGCTCGATCCCTGGGACCATGCGGCCGGGTGGCTGCTGCATCGCGAAGCTGGCGGATTCTCCGCGCACTTCGACGCCAGCCCGTATAAACCGACGCATCGTACGGGCGGCCTGCTGTACGCCCCGGATGTGGGCAGCTGGCATGCAACCCGGCGCGCATTGCTCGGAGAGGATTTCCCGGCAGTGTAGGCAAGGCCGGCGAGCCCTCAGGGTTATCCCCAGTTTCTGTGGACAACCCTCTGGAAAGCCTGGGGTCATTAGGAAAACCTTCAGCGATTTCAATGCTTTACAAATCCGCGATGCGAACTGCTCAGCACAACCATGCCGGGTCAACTCGCAGCCGCAGTTTCAAAAGGTCCATACAGTTGATCTAGTGCCTCGGCGCAGGGGGCGGTCACCTTCAGCTGGAACATGGCGTCCGCTCGCGTGCGGCCCAGATTGAGCGCCGCGATCGGCATGCCGTTCTCAAAGGCGCTACGCACGTAGCGGTAGCCCGAATGCACCATTAGTGACGAGCCAACCACCAGCATTGCATCAGCGTTTCGCAGGGCCTCGCGTGCGCGCTCGCCGCGTTCGGGGGGAATCACTTCCCCGAAAAACACCACGTCCGGCTTGACGATGCCGCCACAGACCGGACAATCCGGCACATCGAACTGTGAAAAGTCCACGCCTTCCAGATCGGCATCGCCATCGGGCGCATCCGCGGCGTCCAGCTCTATCCACGCCGGATTGCGCGCGTCCAGAGTGGCCTGCCACTCACCGCGCGACTGACGCCAGTCGCAACGCATACAACGCACCTCGTCTAAGCGTCCATGCAGATCGATGACCCGGCGGCTGCCGGCGGCCTGGTGCAGGCCGTCGACGTTTTGCGTCAACAACAGCTCCACCTTGCCCTGCTGTTCGAGCAATGCCAGCGCGCGATGTGCCGCGTTCGGATGCGCATAGCCAAAGCGGCGCCACCCCACCATACTGCGCGCCCAGTATCGCGCCCGCATCGACGCGTGACTCATAAAGGGCTGATAGTCGATGGGCGGGCTACGGGTCCAGTGACCGTTCTCATCGCGATAGGTCGGTATCCCCGACCCGATGCTGCAGCCAGCACCGGTCAGCACGAACAGCCGCTCGTGCCCGTCGATGAATTGCCCCAGCGCCTGCAGATCCGACGCGGCCGCTGTCACGGATTGCCGAGCCCGCAATTGGGCATGTTGTTGACCAGACTCGCCTGCGTGACATTGCTGCCAGGCGGCACACTGCGCGTGAGCCAGACATTGCCGCCGATTACCGAACCGTGGCCGATCGTCACGCGGCCCAGAATGGTGGCGCCAGAATAGATCACCACATCGTCTTCGATGATCGGGTGACGCGGCAGCCCTTTCTTCAGCTCGCCATTCTCGCCCGGCGGGAAGCGTTTCGCGCCCAAGGTCACCATCTGATAGAGCCGCACACGGTCGCCAATGATCGCCGTCTCGCCGATCACCACACCCGTGCCGTGGTCGATGAAAAAGCTCTTGCCGATGGTGGCGCCAGGGTGAATATCGATACCGGTATCCGCGTGCGCGATCTCGGCCACGATACGCGCGAGCATCGGCACGCCCAGCTTATACAGCACGCTGGCCAGACGATGATGAATCATCGCGCTCACGCCCGGGTAGCACAGCAGCACCTCGTCCACGCTTTGCGCGGCCGGGTCTCCCTGATAGGCCGCCATCACATCCAGATCCAACGCCCGCCGCACCGAAGGCAAGGCCGCGCCAAATTGCCGCACGATCTGCACGGCGCGCGTATGGAGCACCTCGTCCGGCTCAGCATCGCCTACCAGCCTGCCCATGTGGTGCAATTCGAGACAGACTTGGTGCAACAACGCATCCAAGGCGGCGCCTATCGTATGGCCAACGTAAAAGTCCTCGACCTCGGCGCGCAGATCGATCGGGCCCAGGCGCATCGGAAACAACGCGCCACACAATTGGCGCAAAATGGCTCGCAGACTTTCCTGTGAAGGGAATTCGCGATCGCCGGCATTCTCGCGCAGCCGTCCGCGCGGACCACGCCAATCCACGCGCGCGGCGCGTAATCCGGAGACGATCTGATCTAGATTCCAGTGGGCGGCGGGCGTATCGCTCATTGTGCCCGTCCTTTGGCAAGTGTTGCCGGTATGCGATCTAACATGGAAACCTCGGTATGAAACTGCGCCGGTCTTGATCCGACGCGATACCGGGCTACTGTAACGCCAAGCCGGAATCTTTACCCGGACGACCCAATTCCCAACGCGGTTTTAGGCAGCATTCCCGTGCCGCTATCCCACGTAAAGAGGCCGAGAGATTCCCCGCGACGGCCTTTTCACGCCATACGATCAGAGAACGTGGTGTAGGCATCCATTGTCGACGACGCCGTCAGAACCCGGGCATAAAAGTTAAACGCCTTATTCGCTTCGTAGTACGAGTGCATACCACTGCCCACAATGAACGCCGCCATGGCTCCACAGAATTTCTTGCCCTGCGGCGAAAATGGGTGCAGGTTCAACACATCGAGCACCTTGCACGTCAGATTGGCCATTCCCGACACACCCGCCACATAGGGCAGTTTCTTGTTCAACATCTTCCCCATTGTCTTGTTGCGGTAAAAAACGTTCATCCTCTTGTAGTCGATGTCTCTTACAAAAGGGAGAAATCTCTTGGTGGAAAACAATTCCGATTCAATGGTCTTGCTGTTCCCAAAGGCGTACTGGTTAAGTGGCCGCGACGCCTTCGCCTCATCCTGCCAGTAGTCCTTTGTCGGTGCGATCAAGTGAGCATATATGGCATCGATCATGGGCTCGCCATCTCCACCTTTACCCGCCATGAAAACCGGCCAGATCATCGATAGCAAGATTATGGGATCGTCGTGCGTTCTCAGCATGTCGACGAAGGCGTCAAACGAAGCTGGCCTTTCTATGGGAATGGGATAGCTGAACATCGAACTCTTTATGCTGTCCTTATACCTGTCAAAGAAAAGCTCGCGATCATCGCCAGAGAACATCTGTTCCAACCGGGTGGCCAGCAACTCTCCCACAAATTTGACTGTGGCTGCGGTCTCCTCGGATTGCAACACCGTCAACGCGTGCTGATCTTCCTCTATCAGCTTTTGCTTCTCGCTCAGCCCCTCGGCGCTATATTCGAACTCGAACTTATTGGCCAGATAGGACACAGTTCTCTCGGGAAGCTCCAGCGGCGGCGGCGCGCTCGCTTCCGGCGAAGGCAGCACATCTGTGGAGGCCGGAAGTGTGAAGTGCGTTTCCGGAGCCTGGCCCAATGCCACCCATCCTCGCCACTGCAACGCGCCAGCCGCCTCGCCCTGCTCTTGCGGCTCCGCCACATAGGTCGCGTAGTCTAAACGCACGTCTATATTTTTCAGGCCACCCTGATCAAGACGGTATGCAATCCCCTGGGTAAACGCATCCAGGAACCGCGAAAACAACGTGGGAGCCTTGAGCTTGGCCGCAAGCGCGTCACCTCGCAAGCCATGTGGATCGTCGAGGATAAATACGCCGGCCTGACTTACTCCCCCAGCCAGTTGGATGCGATCCGGATTGCTGTCATTGAGGCCGCAATTCATCGCCCACAGCGCTTTGAACTTCCCCAAGTCCGTGCCATCAGCGATCGCGTTGTCCCACTGAATGCTACGACGTATCTCGACGCGCCCCTCGCCAAACGCAATGATTTCCGTGGCATGCCGGGGCTCGCCCTGGACTTTGATGCCAGCGCGGGCGACGACATCGTCCAGCAGGTCGTAGAACGCGGGCGTGCCGATTTGCGCCGCCACCTCACGCGCTGCCATCACGACTGCCGGGTTCTGTATCTCTAAACTCTTATCCTTAATCAATGCCGTGGCTACATGCCAGCTTAGATAACCTAACAGAGTACGGCCTTGGTTTTCGAAGGATTCCCCGGGGTCTATCTCCAATGAAGGTGACGGCGGTTCATCAAAGCCGGAGAACGCGAGTTTCTCGCCATCCTGCAGAAAATGAGCGGCGAGGTTGACGCAGACGCGCTTCTCTCGCACTTCAGTCAGCCCGAAGGGCAAGGACGCGCCCTCGATCTGCCGGTGGTTGTTCTGAGTCAGGTTGGAAACTGAGAAAGGCATGGGATTTCTTTAGTGAAATTTGAGATAACACGCTAATGCTGAGTAACATCAACACACCGGCGGTTCCGGCAATCCTCGTCGCCGTGTGGCAGGGTATCGCCTCCCGTACGGGTGCTGGTCGCGAACGGTAGAATGGGCCAGGTGCAACCGGTGCCAGGCGACCCGGCAGCTCGCGCAGCGGTAGTAAACCTCGCCGCTGTTCCGCGCGCATGGTAGACGCACGCATGCGAGCGGCCCGCACCTGGCCGGACGCCGCAGATACAGGAGACCGCTTTGAACAACAGATTTATCGTCAAGCACGCCGCCGTCCTAGGAGCCGGTGTCATGGGCGCGCAGATCGCCGCCCATCTCGCCAACGCTGGCATCGCCGTCACCCTCTTCGACTTGACGGCCAAGGAAGGCGATCGCGACGGGATCGCCAAGAAAGCGTTGGCGGGCCTGAAGAAACTGGAGCCCGCCCCCCTCGCGAGCCCGTCGCGCCTGGCACTGATCACCCCGGCGAACTATGACGACCATCTGGATCAGTTGCGCCGCTGCGATCTGGTCATCGAGGCGATTGCCGAGCGCATGGACTGGAAGACCGCGCTCTACACCCGTATCGCGCCGCATGTGTCGCCGGATGCCATTCTGGCGTCCAATACCTCGGGCCTGTCCATCGGCGAGCTGGCCAAGTCGCTGCCGGAATCCTTGCGCGCGCGCTTTTGCGGCGTGCACTTCTTCAATCCGCCACGCTATATGCGTCTGGTCGAACTGATCGCGACCCCCTATACCGAGCCAGTCGTGCTGGATCATTTGGAAAGCTGGTTAACAAGCCGGCTGGGCAAAGGCGTCATCCGCGCGAAGGATACGCCGAACTTTATTGGCAACCGTATCGGCGTCTTTGCGATCCTGGCCGCCATGCATCACACCCAACGTCTGGGACTGGGTTTCGACGAGGTGGATGCCTTAACCGGCCCGAAAATCGGCCGCCCTAAAAGCGCGACGTATCGCACGGCCGACGTGGTGGGCTTGGACACGCTGGCACACGTGGTCTCGACCTTGCGTGACAATTTGCCCGATGACCCCTGGCACCGCTATTTTCAGCTGCCCGCGTGGTTGAACGCCCTGATCGAGAAAGGCGCTTTGGGGCAAAAGAGCGGGATCGGTGTCTATCGCAAGCAAGGCAAAGAAATTCAGGTGTTGGATCTCGGCGCGCGCGATTACCGGCCCGCCGCCGGCTCGGTCTCCGACGAAGTCGAGACCATCTTAAAGCAGCGCGATCCCGCTCAACGTTTTGCGGCCCTGCGCGCCAGCACCCATCCGCAGGCGCAGTTCCTGTGGAGCCTGTTTCGCGACATATTCCACTACAGCGCGACGCAGCTTGAACACATTGCTGATAACGCGCGCGATGTGGATCTCGCCATGCGTTGGGGATTCGGCTGGGCGCAAGGGCCATTCGAAACCTGGCAAGCGGCAGGATGGCAAAACATCGCGGATGCGATCGCCGAAGACATCGCAGCCGGCAAGGCAATGAGCGATGCGCCGCTTCCCGATTGGGTGCGGGCGGCTGATCGCTCCGGTGTACATGACGCGGCGGGATCGTATTCCGCACGCGACGGCAAACAGCATCCCCGCCCCTCTTTGGCCGTGTACCAGCGGCAGCTTTTCCCAGAACGCCTGTTCGGCGAGGCGGCGAGCGACCGTGGGGTCACGCTGTGGGAAAACGCCGGCGTACGACTGTGGCATCTACCCGAGGTAGACGCGGGCATAGGCATTCTTTCGTTCACATCGAAGATGCACACCATCGGCGACGAAGTGCTCGACGGTGTCATGCACGCGGTCGAGCATAGCGAACGCCATCTGGATGCGCTCGTCATCTGGCACGAGGCGCCCTTCGCGGTGGGTGCGAATCTGTCGCAGGTCGTACAAGCGTGCGCCGCCGGACAATTCGACGTCCTCGAAGCCACCGTCGCGAAATTCCAGCGGGCCTCGTTGTCCTTGCAGCGCGCGCGCGTGCCCACCGTCGCGGCCGTGCAAGGCATGGCGCTGGGCGGAGGTTGCGAATTTCTCATGCATTGCAGCCATCGCGTGCTGGCGCTGGAGAGTTATATCGGGCTGGTCGAGGCCGGCGTTGGCCTGGTGCCAGCAGGTGGTGGCAGCAAGGCCCTGGCCGCGCGCGCGGCGGAATTGGCGGCCCACACGGCGACGCCTGACGAGGTTTTCCCGTTCATACAGCCGGTATTCCAGCAAATCGCGACGGCGCAGGTTTCCAAGAGCGCCTTGCAAGCCATCGACATGGGCTACGCGCGAGCCCATGATCCGGTGGTGTTCCATCCCGATGAGCTGTTGTGGGTGGCACTCCGCCAGGCCCGCGCCGCTGCCGACGCCGGCTATGCGCCCCCATTGCCCGTCACCAACATTCCTGTCGCCGGCCGCACGGGCATCGCCAATCTGGAAATGATGCTCGTCAACATGCGCGAAGGCGGCATGATCAGCGCGCACGATTACCGAGTGGCGCGCAGCGCGGCGGTCGCATTGTGCGGCGGCGAAGTCGATGCCGGCACCCACGTGGACGAGGAATGGCTGCTCGCTGTGGAACGGCGGGAATTCGTCGCGCTGCTGCGTACCCCCGAGACACAGGCTCGGATCGAACACACCCTCAAAACGGGTAAACCGCTGCGTAACTAAGGCACAGCCCGTGACACGTCACGGCCATCGTCCGCCTTTGTTCAAGACAAGATTGGAGTCCGCTATGAGCCACGCAATTCAGGATGCTTTTATCGTCGCCGCCACGCGACTGCCCGTGGGCAAGCGCAACGGCGTCTACGCCACCACCCGCCCGGACGACATGCTGGCCGCCGCGCTACGCGCCGTGCTGGCGCAAGTCCCCGCCCTGGACCCTGCCCGGGTCGAAGACGTGATCGCCGGCTGCGCCATGCCCGAGGCCGAGCAAGGCATGAATGTCGCCCGCATGAGCTTGTTGTTAGCCGGCCTTCCCGACAATGTGCCCGGCGTCACCCTCAATCGTTTCTGCGCATCCGGCTTGCAAGCCGTAGCCGATGCCGCCGCGCGGATTCGACTGGGCATGGCAGACGTCATGATCGCCGCCGGCACCGAGTCCATGAGCGCCATGCCGCAAATCATGGGCAACAAGGTGGCGATCAACCCCGCGATCTTTGCCGATGATGCCAATCTGGGCATGGCCTATGGCATGGGCCTGACTGGTGAGAAAGTCGCCGCGCAATGGAAGGTCTCGCGCGACGACCAGGACGCGTTTGCGCTGGCCTCGCATAGAAAGGCCTGCGCCGCGATATCAGCCGGGTATTTCGATGCGGAAATCACCCCCTATCGGGTGGAGCACCGCCTGCCGGGTGAAAACGGCACCTTGCGCGTGATTGAACGCCTGGTCGATCGCGATGAAGGCCCACGCCCCGACACCAGCGCCGAAGCGCTGGCCAAGCTTCGGCCGGCATTTGCCGCGCGTGGCACGGTCACGGCGGGCAATAGCTCGCAGATGTCCGACGGCGCGGCGGCCATTGTGCTGGTGTCCGAGCGCATCGTACGCGAACTCAATCTCGCACCGCTGGCACGCTTCATAGGATTCTCGGTCGCGGGTGTCCCGCCGGAGATCATGGGAATAGGCCCCAAGTTCGCGATCCCCAAAGCCTTAGCCCAGAGCGGTATCTCGCAAGACGACCTGAGCTGGATCGAGCTGAACGAAGCTTTTGCCGCACAGTCGCTTGCCGTGATCCGCGACCTGGGACTAGACCCCGAAAAGGTCAACCCTCTTGGCGGTGCCATCGCGCTAGGGCACCCACTCGGCGCCAGCGGAGCCATACGCACCGCCACGCTAGTACATGGACTGCGACGCACCGGTGGCAAGTACGGCATGGTCACCATGTGCGTCGGCACAGGCATGGGAGCCGCTGGGGTGTTCGAGGCGCTGTAACCTTCCCGCGCCCACTACCGACCGTCCACCCGTACATGTGTCAAAATGCAATCACAATACGGTGGAGTGTGAGTAGCAAGGTGCAGCTATTACTAGGGGTAGTGGGCCTGGTCGTTCTGATTGGGTACCTGATTACGGTCGCGATTGCGGGCTACGAAGGGATCTCATACGAGTTCGGTAAAGGATGGGTTATCGGCGCAATCGTGCTGGCGTTGGGCCGGTTTGCCTTTCCCTTGGGCGTGGGCGCCTTTCTTGGCGCATGGAAAGTATGGGGATGGCATTGGTTCCCCGCATTGGCGTTGGGGGTGCCGGGCGTGCTGCTTTTTATCCCGGGAATCCTGATGATGATCGTGAGAGTTTTCCGTAAGAAAAACTAATTGTCCCCGTGCGCGGTCAACCCTGACCGCGCACGCACGACTATACCTTGCGCGTCCGCACCATCAACGGGGCAGCGCCGGTTTTCAAGGCTATAGCCCATGCCTCTCGCTCAGCTCGACACTCGGAAGATAGTGCCACGCCTCCCCATAGACTGCTCCATGTTCTAAAAGCCATTGTTCTACCTCTTCAGCGCCGGCATGCGTCGCATAGTCACATGCGGTCTGGCGGTCACTGGTATGTTGATTCAACAAAGCCCCTGCTGACCAAAGCCTCTGAACGATATTCAAGTGATTATTGCGGGCAGCTGCCATCAAGGCGTTAAACCCGCCGCTGGTCGATATATTGGGATCAGCGCGTGCGTCCAGCAGGCTGGCCACTATTCCGATGCTGCCGTTTTCCGCGCCATGCATGAGCGCTGTATATTGCCAGTGATTACGATGATTCACGTTGGCGCCCAGACAGAGCAAAAGGTTAACCAAGTCGCGTTCACCGTACCGGGCCGCGAGGATTAGCGCAGTATTCCCTTTTCTATCGGCAGCATTGACGTCCGCCCCGTTTTTACAGAAATCTTTTAATATCTCTTCCAGCATGAGATCACTGAAGCTTGCTTCCCTCCCAAGTAAGAGCAGTTCTTTTATCAGCAGCAACAATGGTGTATCGCCCAAGGAGTTCCTGGCGTCGATGTCCGCTCCCATACTCTGCAATTCTCCCACCATGCGTAGGCGACCTTTGCGTGCGGCCAGTACCAATGCCGTGTCACGGTCGCTATTTTCCATGTCCAGCCTGGCTCCGGCCAAACATAGTCGTCTCGACACGCCAGCATGGCCGTTTGCCGCGGACAGCATTAGAGCGGTGTACCCAGAGTTGCTGATAGCATCGACATCGGCACCCAATTCAAGCAGGAACGTTACCTCGGCGAAATGCCCGTTTTCCGCAGCGATCATGAGCGCCGTCTTTCCGTCATAGCGTGCCGCCGCCTCATCTGCCCCGGCAGGGCGATCTGCAATTACGTTCACTGCGCGAGCCTCGATATTCGCTCCTCTTTGCACCAAAATCTCCAGCGTCGCCCATTTCGACCGCTGTTCCGCCCGGCTTGCGGCATCGCTATCGGCAGCGTGCATCAACGCCGTATACCCGCGTGAGTCTTTACGGTGGATATACTCGGCCGGCGTTGGTGCCCTATCTAGTAAAGCCTCTATCACTCCTGGCCGATTATTTTGAGCGGCGTACATCAAGGCGGTGGCTTTGTGCGCATTGACGGCGAGAGGATCGGCACCCGCGCTGATCATCGCTGTAACCATCCGCGCGCTGGCTGCATACATCAGCACGGTATTGCCCGCGTGATCCGTGTCCTTAATATCGCAGTGATTTAAGAACTGGCGAGCGAGTTCGCACATATCCGCATCTGCGGCGAGCATCAAGGCATTTCTACCGTCAGGCAATCTGAAATCCGGCTTAGCGCCTGCCGCAAGCAAAGCATTCACCGCGAAGACACGGCGGGAGCGGATCGCCAAGGCCAATGGGGGATACCCTTTACTGTTAACCTCGTCGATGTCTACCGCCGCCTCTTGCAGCGCCTCGAGAACGCCCGGGTTACTATTTTCCGCGGCGCAGAGAATCGCCCTGCACATTCCGCCACGGGTACTCACGCCCATTCTGACAAGCGTTTTAATCATTTCGACGTGCCCCCCCTGGGCGGCGAACTCGAGCATTTGAGGTCCGTCACGAACGACGCGATTAAAGTCGGCCCCGAGTTCGCACAATGTCTTCACGAGAT
Organism: Bordetella sp. 15P40C-2; assembly: GCF_009763235.1. Classification (NCBI taxonomy): domain Bacteria; kingdom Pseudomonadati; phylum Pseudomonadota; class Betaproteobacteria; order Burkholderiales; family Alcaligenaceae; genus Bordetella; species Bordetella sp. 15P40C-2. Next base: position 10,824 of record NZ_WSJA01000004.1, on the reverse strand, counting down.
CGGCGCGGCCGCGCTTGATGGCGGACTTTAATGGACAGCGCTTCTTTCTGTGGGCCCCAGGATTCAGTTCGACGCCGAGTGCTATCAAGGCTCGCAGATCATTATCAGTGGCGTGCTCGACGAAGTCGTTTATCAAGTAGCTCGCAGGGCGGTATGACATATTAGGATCCGCGCCGGTCGCAACTAAAGTCAAGACTATCCCCAAATGCCCTGCCCGTAAGGCGAGGGAAACGGCGGTTTTGCCATTGTCATGCTGGTTGATGGCTTTCCAGCGCTCGATGTCCGATTGCCCGGGGCGCGCATAGGCCTCGATGAGCGCCTGCACTGTCGGTAGATCGCCACTCTCGGCCGCAAATACTAGAGCAGACTGTTTGTTATGAAGGTCCAGCGCTTCGACATCGGCGCCCAAGGCAAGCAGGCTCCGGACCGCGCTCTCATTGCCCATCGCGGCAGCGACATGCAGCAGCGTCTGGCCCTGTCCATTCACCGAACGCAGATCGAGGTCAGATTGCTGTAACAGGCGCTGAAACTGCGACATATCATTGTCGCGCAAGGCGTTGAAGGCCGATTCGGTGTCGTCCCCATCTGATGAAGATGAGGGTGCCACGGCAGAGGCATAAGGAGCAGGATAGGTGGAGGCGGGAGTCTGTCGAATCAGTCTCATAGGGGGCTTGTGATAGGAGTGGGATGACGAGCCCGCAACGAAGCGTGCGGGAGCAGCTCCCTCAGTAACCTCTAATTTCTCCCGGTTCCGACTGGCACAGTCGGACACGCCCGAAACGTGTTAAACAGGACTGAATGAAGTATGGTGCTTCATGCGCCGTGTCGGGTGTCTTTCCTCCCGCCCAGAAGCAAGTGATTTTGACGATCCCACAGGACCATCTTATAGACGCGAGAGACGGCAACAGTGGATCAGGCAGCGGCAGAGAACGCCGGATGCTCGGCGGCAGGAATGGGGCGCGGCATCCTTCCTCACCGGAATAAGCCGATTCCGCGAGATTCTCGTTGCTCTAAATGGCAAAAAAAAGGCACTTCCGAAGAAGTGCCTTTTTCCGCAAAACAGGGTGGCGCGCCCGGCAGGATTCGAACCCACGACCCCTTGGTTCGTAGCCAAGTACTCTATCCAACTGAGCTACGGGCGCGCTGATGAAGAGGCGAAATTATAACTGATTTTTTTAACTTGTCCAGCGGCGGTGTTTCAGGCGGCTTTTTTCTTCTTTCCTTCGATATCGGGCAGCCAGAACGCAACCAGCCCCAGCAGCGGCAGATAAGCACACACCTGATAGACGTAGCCGATGCTGGTCGCGTCAGCCAGTCTGCCCAACGCGGCGGCGCCTAGTCCGCCCATCCCGAAGGCAAAGCCAAAGAAGAGCCCCGCGATCATTCCAACCTTTCCCGGCACAAGTTCCTGGGCGTAGACCATGATGGCGGAAAATGCGGAGGCCAGGATGACGCCGATGATGACCACAAGCACGCCCGTCCAAAACAGATTTGCATGCGGCAACATCAACGTGAACGGCGTCACACCCAGAATAGATACCCAAATTACGATCTTGCGACCGATGCGATCGCCCACAGGGCCGCCGGCCAGCGTGCCGACCGCGACAGCCGCCAGGAACAGAAACAGGTACAGCTGCGCCGAACGCATGGACAGATCGAACTTGTCCATCAAATAAAACGTGAAATAGCTGTTCAAGCTGGCGAGGTAAAAGTATTTCGAGAAAATCAACAGCGCCAGCACACCTAACGCGCCCAGGACCTTGTTGCGGCTCAATGTAACGACATGGCGGCCAGTAAGGGCCCAAGCGCGGAGCCGACATTTCCACCCACCTGAAATAGTGACTGTGCCAGCCCATGACGCCCGCCCGAGGCCATGCGGGCCACGCGGGACGATTCGGGATGAAAGATCGAGGAACCGGTTCCGACCAGCGCCGCTGCCGTCAGCAGACACGGAAATGACGGCGCATAGGCGAGAAGCAGCAAACCCACCAGCGTGAAACCCATACCCACCGCCAGAGAATAGGGAATGGGCCGTTTGTCCGTGTACAAGCCAATGCCAGGCTGCAACAACGACGCGGCGAGCTGATACGTCAACGTCAGCATCCCGATTTCGGCGAAGCTGAGATTGAACGAGTCCTTTAGCATCGGATAGATCGCCAACAGGATCGACTGGATCATATCGTTCATCATGTGCGCGACACTGATCGCACCCAGGACCTTGAACGACGTCGCAGGCATCGCCTGCGGCACACTCGCCGCCGAAGCGTCCATTGCCAGACCGCCGGAGCGTGCCGGCACGCACGCCTCAGATACGACGGAGTTAGTGGAGCCTGACCGCGCGACGCCAGCAACGGCGGGAATCATCGCAGCATCAGCACCGGTCGGAGCAGAAGGAATAGTGGTCATGGCTAGCTAAACAGGCGCACGGGGGCGTGGGTCGAGGCCGGCAACCCATCTCGCAAACGGATGAGTGAAACAGGTGGCCGGTGTGGGAACTAACGAACAGTGTATAAAGTCTCTCTGAAACTGATATGCCAATTTCTATCGCATAAGTGACATAGTGATGCCGCCTGCCAGCCCACCCGAGGCGCCACCTCCCTGGGTTCATATCGAGCCCGCGTCCGCAGTCTTGCGCCCGGTCACCGCCCTGGCGAAAGCGTTCTCGCCTAGTCAGACGACCGGCGCACACCAGCACGAGGAAGGCCAACTGATCTATGCCATCGAGGGGGTCATGCGTGTCACCACGCCGGACGGCGTCTGGACCCTGCCACCTTTGCGCGCGTTATGGGTGCCGCCCGGCGTCACGCACGGGATTGCGATGATGGGGGCTGTGCAGATGCGCAGCCTCTACCTGCATGGCGCAGCCCCGGCGACGTTGTGGCGTCATTGCCAGGTAATCGAGGTATCGGGACTATTGCGAGAGCTGATTCTCGCGCTGGCGGCTCAGCCGCAGGAATATGTCGTAGAGGGCCGCGGGGGGCAGATCGCGTCGCTGTTGCTGACCGAACTGCGCGACGCCCCGCTCATCCCCATTCGCATACCGTGGCCGCGCGACCGTCGGCTGCAGACCGTCTGCCGAACCATTCTGGAGCAACCTGATCTGAATCGCACCGTTCATGAATGGGGCGAAGAAGTCGGCGCGAGCGGACGCACGCTGATCCGTCTGTTTCAGTCGGAATTGGGCTTAAATTTTCGGCAGTGGGTGCAGCAAGTGAGACTGGCCGATGCGGTGAACCGCCTTTCTCTCGGACAAGCTGTCGCGCGGGTAGCGGCAGAACTGGGCTATCGCAGTCCCAGCGCCTTCACCGCGATGTTTCGCCGCGCGCTCGGAAAACCCCCGCAGGCTTTCCTGCGAACACCCGGCGCATGAAAAAAGGGGTCCCCTAATGGAGACCCCTTTTTAATTTTTGGCGCGCCCGGCAGGATTCGAACCCACGACCCCTTGGTTCGTAGCCAAGTACTCTATCCAACTGAGCTACGGGCGCTGCAAGAAAAAAACTATAACACACATTTCTTTGTGTATGCAAATCGGCGCTTACGCGGCGGGATCGCCAGCAGTAATGTCGATGCCTCAGTCCAGTCCTATTTTTTCAACTTTCGAACTTGGTCGGCGCGAATACTTGGCAACGGGTGTATTGCAACTGCAAGCGCGTAACACGGGCACAAATCCTGTCCGTCGCGTGCGCAGCCCATCCCATCCACCCATTCAATGCGATATGCCTAGATGATCCCTAACGTACTTGCATCCGCCGGCAACCTGCTCTCCAGCCTGTGGCCCGACAGCGAACCCCTCCGACAGCAGGCCGCGATTCAGAAACTGCTGGCTTACATCGTGGAGGACGACGTGACCGCCCTCACGGCTCTGCTTACCGACAGCAGAGAACGCGCGCGCATCGTGGCAGCCCTTCCAGACGCCGACCCCTCACCGCTGCATTACGCCGCCGAACATGGCAAGTACAAAGCATTGGAGGCGTGCGTCGACAATTTACCCTTCGAGGTCTGGAACCTGCGCACACGCGATACGGGCCGCACACCGTTGATGTTAGCCATGGAGAAAGATCACGCCGCCATCCTCCCCATGCTGAAGTGCCGGCTCACCGCATGGCTGGACAGCCTGGAGTACCTGTCTGCGGACGAGGCCAGCGATGCGCTGATCGATATGAAAATCGCATACGATTGCGACTTTGATCGACAAGACGCACTGGACACGCTGTGGCACAGGGTCGTGAACGCGCGGGACCATGAAGGCAACACCCCGATGCTGCTGGCCATGAAAAACAAGCACTATGAATGCTGCAGGGCGCTCCTATTTCGTGACGCGGACGTGGATATCCGAAATGATCACAATGAGTCGGCGCGTTTACTGGCGCTTGATGTGCCGGACGAAAACGTGCGCTGCCTGCTATACAACGCACCGCCAGCCTGAGGGACAACGCCGGGGAAGCCCCACGTCAGTGCGCCAAAATCTCGTTGAATTCCAGCACATTCAAATCCGGGTCGCGAATAAAGCATACGTTGCGCCGGCCATGTCCCATGACTAACGGGCCTTCGCTGATCGGGATGTTCTCTCGGGCGAGCCACTCCACCAGCTCGTTCATGCTTTGTACGATGAAGGCGGCATGCGTGTAGCCCGGACGTTTGACCGCGGCATCCAGCAACACATTGCCCTCCTGAGCGCGGATGCCGTTGAAAATTAAATGGATGCGCAAACCAGTGGGATGCACAAGGCCACAGGCATGCGCTTGCGGAGCATATTCGGCGGGATCGCGTGTAAACCCGAGCTTTGCATAAAACGCTTCCGCTCTCGCCAGATCCGTGACACGGATACCGAAATGATCTAGACGTAAAGAATCAAAGTTCATGGGGACTTCCTCGAGGAGTGTGGATTCGTCATCAAGCTTCGAGGCCAGCGCGGGTGCGCTGAAAAGGCAGAAACCCTGGCAAGGCTTCTACCTGACGTAACCAACGCCGCACATTGGGGTAGGCCGACAGATCAATATTTCCTTCGGGTGCGCGGTCGGTATAGCTATAAAGGGCGATGTCCGCGATCGTAGGCGCCGAGTCGCCCGCGAGCCAGCGCTGTGCCGCCAGCGTGGTCTCCATGACCGCCAGCGTGGCATGCGCGCGCGCGATGACTTCTTCCGCGTTAAATGACGCGCCAAACACGGTGATTAGTCTGGCCGCGCAGGCTCCATAAGCAATTTTGCCCGCCGCGACCGATAACCATCGCTGTACATGCGCCTCGGCGACCGGGTCCGTGGGCAGCCAATGCGCAGAACCGAATTTGCGCGCGAGATAAACCAATATCGCCAGCGAGTCCGCGATGATGACACCATCGTCATCGAGCACGGGCACTTCGCCAAAGGCGTTGATGGCGAGATAGTCAGCACGCTTATGCTCGCCCGCGGCCAGATCCACGGGGATCAGCGTGTGAGGAACACTCAACAGCGACAAGAACAGAGCCGCGCGGTGGGCGTGCCCGGATAGAGGATGGAAGTAGAGTTTCACGACAGTCTGCTCCGGTTGAAGAGGAATCCATTCTGAACTTAGCGTGAAACTGGCACAATCAGGCAAGAACGCATTTCACTATTGCGATATTTGCTATCAATCATCCCGGACGTTCACCCCATGGATCGACTGCGTACCTTGCGGCTTTTTGTCAGTGTGGCGGAGCACGCCAGCTTTGCCGAGGCCGGCCGGCAGATGCACCTGTCGCCTACGACCGTGTCGCGCACTATCGCAGCGCTGGAGGGACGTCTGGGCGTGCAGTTGCTACGACGCACCACCCGCAGCGTGCGTCTGACCGAAGAAGGCACCTTGTTTCTGGAAAGGTGTCGGGCGGGTATCGCGGAGATCGATCGCGCCTTTGATGTCGTGCGCGGGCGTGCCACGGCACCGAGCGGCCTGTTAACAGTGACCGCGCCCGTGCTGTTCGGCAGGCGGCACATTCAGCCTATCGTGGTGGAACTGCTGGAACGGTATCCGGACCTGCGGATCAGACTGTTATTACTGGATCGGGTGGTCAATCTGGTCGATGAGGGCATCGATATCGCGGTGCGGATCGCGCACCTGCCCGATAGCTCGATGCATACACTGCCCGTGGCGGAAGTGCGGCGCGTCTTTGCCGCCAGCCCCAACTATCTGCTGCGTCATGGCCGGCCGCGAACAGTTAACGAGTTGAGCACGCACGCACTGATATGGACCGAGGACGAATATGGACTCAATCACGGCTGGGCGTTGGACGATGCTCGTCGCCTGGGCCCGACAGCGCGACTGTCCGTCAATAATGTGGAGGCCGCGATCGCTGCCGCGGAGGCGGGACTCGGTGTCGTGCGGGCGCTCTCGTATCAGATTGTCGATGAAGTGCAATCAGGCGCCCTGCGGCACCTGATCACCGATCCGGGGCCTGCGATACCGGTGTCTTTGCTGTTCCAGGGCGGACGCCAGGACCATCCAAACGTGCGGGCGTTTATCGAAGCCGCGAAAGCGCGTTTCAGTGCGGGGAATTCGACAGATTGGCCGACTGGGCGCGGGCCGTGATTTCACGCTGACTGATTCGATTGATGATCGTCGTGATGTATGCGGTAAAGATGGGAAATATCGTCATCCCCAGCATCGCCAATATGGTGGTGATGATCTTTCCCGCAACGGTCACCGGTTGGATAGTGGAGCCTACCGTCGTCACGGTCATCGCCGCCCACCAAAGCGAATCTGCATAAGTCTTGATCTCGCCATTCACGCCCCGCTCGACGACGTAAAAGATGAGCGTGATGAAATAGACAACGGAGATAAGAAAGATCAAATACGAGATAAACAGCGCCGTCGTATTGTGCCGCACGATGATCGAAACGATAAGCACCAGCGCAGCGGCCCCTCGCGCCAACGGGACCAATCGCAGAATATAGATTTGCTCGGCGCTCAAATGAAAATACGCGTCACCGATGAGCGACAGGTACGGAATCGACAGCAGCAATATGACAAAGTAGCGTCTGAAAAAGCGCCACCTGCGTTGCGCGAGTAAAAGCTGTAGAAAAAAATCGACGATGAAGTAGAGGCAGATCCAGAACTCCACGTCGAAATACACCGTTCTCGCGGTGAACGGCTGATCGCTGAACGCTTCCAGCGAAACGCTCACCACAAGGCATACAGACGCGATCACTGCCAGCACGTTTAACGCGTTGATTATTTTCCGGGCATGCGCCGGATTCAGACGTTTCATACGCTGGGGTACCGCAAACTTGTGATTGGTATTTCGAGAAAATGCTTTCAGCAGAAGCCGCTAAGAGCTGACCTGGAATATAGGACAGGGCTGTGCCGGAAGTCCTGTCCCACGTCGCTATTTTTTCACAACATCGAACATAGCGGCGTCGGCTGCCAGGCCATCGATCACACCTTTCAGATCCTCGAGCGTGACCTGCTGTTCTGAGTTGTCGACTTGCTTTCCTTGCCCCTTGCGTACGACCTTCAAGACAGGCTTTTTCGTAACGCCGTCAAGCAACTCGCCTTCGAAATAGAGATTGGTGTCCTTGGGCCGCATGCCCGCGGCGGCACGGGTTCCGGCAATCACCAATGCGACCGGGATCAACTCACGCGGCTTTAAATCGCGATCACTGGTATTGACCGCTGTGATCGCCCCACGAAAGATCAACACGCCCTCCCCCGGTGAGTTGACCAGAGGCAGCCGTTTTGCCGCCGCCTCGCGTAGTTGTGCATTGGTATAGGTCAACAGTCCATCCAAGGCCTGCTGACTGACCTGGCCGTTGGGCTCGGGCCGAGGGTAAAACCGCACGGGCTCATACACCAAAGCTTTGTATTTCCGTGGATCAAAACCCGGCTCTACCCACCGTAACACCGGCGCGCCCGATGCCGATACGGTCTGGTGCAGATCCGTATAGTCGCCCAGAAAGCCAGAGTATTGATTTGCGGTAGGCACCTTTGATGCGCAGCCTGCCAGCACGAACGTGCCCGCCAATACCACCGAAGCCATCACTCGCTTTAACCCCATTATTCTCTCCTGACTATGGTTCTTGATCGCGACAGTGAGGCGACGATAAACCAGCTAAGAGAAAACCTCCACGACTTTTATTCGTTGGACCTCTGGATGTTGACGTGTGAGTCGATGGGCAGATTGACGAAACACTCTGAGCGATAAGCGCTTGATCGCTGTGCACTGGCCCGAGGGAAAAGTTCGATGAGCTGGTAAAGCCCCACCCTCGTCTAGGACTGTGAGGCAGTAGCTGACGAAAATAAAAAAGCCCTTGATATTCAAGGGCTTTTTTCTACTCTGGCGGAGACGGAGGGATTCGAACCCTCGATGCAGTTTTAAGCCGCATGCTCCCTTAGCAGGGGAGTACCTTCAACCACTCGGCCACGTCTCCGCAGAACTTGCAATTCTAGCACTATTTTTTGTGGCGTAGTTCACTGCACCACAAATTTTTATGCAGAATTTAAGCTTTTTCAGCAGGCGCCTGATCCAGGCCAAAAGCCTTGTGCAGCGAGCGCACTGCCAGTTCCATGTACTTGTCTTCGATCACGACCGAAGTCTTGATCTCGCTGGTGCTGATCATCTGGATGTTGATGCCCTCTTGCGACAGCGTTTGGAACATCAAGCTGGCCACGCCCACATGCGAGCGCATGCCAATGCCAACGATCGACACCTTGGCAACCTTGTCGTCGGTAACCAGTTCGCGCGCCTTGACGGCGGGCACGACTTCGCGGCGCAGCAGTTCGATGGTACGCTGGAATTCGTTGCGGTTGACCGTGAACGAGAAGTCGGTCGTGCCAGCCACGGACTGGTTCTGCACGATCATGTCGACGTCGATATTGGCGGCGGCCACGGGGCCGAGAATCGAGTAGGCAACCCCCGGGGTGTCGGGCACGGCCAGCAAGGTGATCTTGGCTTCGTCGCGGCTGAAGGCGATGCCGGAGACAACGGCGGCTTCCATTTTTTCGTCTTCCTCAAAAGTAATCAGCGTGCCCGAAGACATTTCTTCTTCGAGCGGAATGAGCGGGTCGGTCAGCGAGGACAGCACACGCGTGGGGACACGGTATTTGCCTGCGAATTCGACCGAGCGAATCTGCAGCACCTTGGAGCCCAGCGAGGCCATTTCGAGCATTTCTTCGAACGACACGACCGACATGCGGCGCGCTTGCGGCACCACGCGGGGGTCGGTGGTGTAGACGCCATCGACGTCGGTATAAATCAAGCACTCGTCGGCTTTGAGCGCCGCGGCAACGGCGACGGCGGAGGTGTCGGAACCACCACGACCAAGCGTCGTGATGTGACCGTCGGGATCGATACCCTGGAAACCAGTCACGATGACGACGCGACCGGCGTCGAGGTCGGCGCGGATGCGAGCATCGTCGATAGACGTGATACGTGCCTTGGTAAAGGCCGAATCCGTGCGCACCGGCACCTGCCAACCGGCATAACTGCGAGCAGCCACGCCTTCGGCCTGCAGGGCCAGGGCCAACAGACCGCTACTGGCCTGCTCGCCCGTCGCCGCGATCATGTCCAGTTCGCGCGGATCGGGCTGGGTTGAAATCTCGCGGGCCAAGCCCAACAGACGGTTGGTTTCGCCGGCCATGGCCGACGGCACAACAACGACTTGATGGCCAGCGGCATGCCATTTCGCGACACGACGCGCGACATTGCGGATGCGCTCGACCGAGCCCATCGAAGTACCGCCATATTTGTGAACGATAAGGGACATCTCGTACTCTGGCTGGAAACCCGCCCCGGCTGGGCAGGCAAAGCTGAGTATTTTAGCGCGTGGTGAAGATTTGCGCAGGCGAGGTCCGCTAGGTCAGGGTAAAGTTGCCGAACGGACAGGGCGGACACGGCGGACAAGGGGCCGATGGCGCACGCTCGGTAGGCGACACATGGATAAGGCCGATGGTCATGCCCAACAAGGCCGCCATTGCCAACCGCGCTGCAACGTTATCGTCCACAAAGGAAATCCCGATATCGACAATCATCGCCATAAGCGTGCTTGCCGGGGCCAAACTTATCATTTCCTCGGCGTTGTACCGCCGAGCCATGTGAGCCCCGACCGCATAGGCCACCGCACTCGTCGCACCCCCAAATGCTGCCGCCGCGACATGAACGCCTAGGCCGCCGCCACCCACGACAGTGCGGATCTCCAAAAGATTGATTACTCGCATACAGCTCCAATAATGGTTCTTGAAACAGTGAAGTGGTGGTTCACCACGGCAGTCGAGGTGCTCACGGCAAAGCGGCCGCCAACGTTGACAATCCGGTTGCGGATACTGCCTAACATGACGGGTAAGCTGACGGCCCTGCCCTAATCCGATCTGGAAACATTCGAGTTGGAGGGGGACGCCAGCATGCCCCAGATGACACCGATGATGGCTGCGAGTCCCACGCGTTCTTCCGACATGTCGCCGCGATAAGCGGCGAACGCATCCACAGCCACCGGCAGCGTCCATCCGCTTAGACCCACACCGACCGCTTTTTCATAGCTATATGTCCCAAGCAATGCGGTCCGGGCGGCATAACCAAGAACCGAACTCGCGGCGCCGACGACCGCCGCCATCACACTCAAGGTAAATCCACCGCCAATCAAGGACATCTGTTGCAGGCTAAGCTCGCGCATCACTGACTCCGGTGCTCAAGGCTGACAAGGAGATTCATCGAAGGGGCTCTACCGACCACAAGGCGCGGCGCGAGGCCAATCAATGGGAGGAGCAGCGAGATTAACGGCGTGAAGCGGCAAGCGATCCCCACCCAAGTAGTTCTTGTCAAATATCGGACAACTGCCCAGATGCCGGAGACCGCACACTAGCGCTGGCCCGCCCTACTCC